>JALWCU010000355.1 GCA_027015275.1 Bacteroidales bacterium
CGTCTCGACAGATAACCGCCTTCACAGCGCCACAGCATTAAACATCTGTTTATATTTTTTTAATTTTTCTATGTCCTTAAAATTAAATACTTTTCAATAATTTATGTTAAACTTTTAAATTATACTGTCATGAAAACCAGAGCATTACATCTTTTTTTAGGTTTATTGCTTTTTGTTTCTCTTGGTGCCAGTGCACAGGAAGAAATGACCCTTGACCAGATACTTAATAATTATTACAAGATTGCTGGTGTGAGCAAGATGAAAAACGTCCAGACAATCGTTACTTATGGTCATGTCGAAATGTCAAGTAACAACCTGAGCCGTATCACCTATCTCAAACGCCCAAACAAGATTCGCAGTGAAATGAATTTCCACGGCTCAAAGTTGATAACATTATTCGACGGTCAAAAGGGTTGGATAATCAACCCATTCGCTGGTTCTACAGAGCCACAACCAATGGACTCAATCGCTGTCGCCAGTCTCAAAGACCAAGTAAGCTTCGAAGGACTGCTTTACGACTACAAGGACAAAGGCTACACTGCTGCTTATGAAGGCATTGAAGACGTGGACGGCACTGATACTTATTGCATTCATCTGCACAAAAAAGACAAAGATATTTGGTTCTACCTTGACACCGAAACATTCATACCTATTAAAGAAAAAAGCCAGACTGTTTTCCGTGGTCGCAATGTCTCTCAAGAAACTTATTTGTCAAACTATCAGCAAATCGATAGCATAGCTTTTCCTTTCCTTACTATATCACAAGCTAATAATGGTAGGAAAATACAAATCATTACAGACAGTATTAAACTCAATGTTCCTCTCTCTGACACTCTCTTTACCGTCAAACCTAAAGAAACAGAAAATCAACAAAAATGAAGCGAATACTAACAATTATCCTTGTTCTGGGTTTCGTCTTACCTCTTAATGCCCAGGATATTAAGCTGCCAAAAAATGTCTTTGGTGCTCTCAAAGCCCGTAGCATCGGACCAGCTACTATGAGCGGACGCGTAACAAGTGTTGACGCAGTCAATAATAACCCAAACATCATTTACGTAGGTGCAGCCAACGGCGGCGTATGGAAATCTGTTGATGGTGGACTCAAATTCAAACCCATCTTCGACCGTTATATAATGTCAATTGGCGCAATTCGTATTGACCAGCAGCATCCCGACACTGTATGGGTAGGTACTGGCGAACCATGGACGCGTAATACAACAAGTGTGGGCGCTGGCGTGTATAAAACTACAAATGCCGGACGTTCCTGGCGCCTGATGGGATTGAAAAATACCGAACGAATAGCCCGCATAGCTATTAACCCGCAGAATCCTGATATTGTTTTTGTTGCTGCTTTGGGACACCTATGGGGACCGAACGAGCAGCGTGGCCTATTCCGTACCACCGACGGCGGCAAGACTTGGGAAAAAGTACTTTACGTTGATCAAAACACTGGATGCTCAGACGTTGTCATTGATCCCAAAAATCCACAAATTGTCTATGCTGGCATGTGGCAGTTCCGTCGTTATCCTTATTTCTTCTATTCCGGTGGCAAAGGCTCTGGCCTGTACAAATCAACAGACGGTGGTAAAACATGGACACGCCTTACAAATAACGGCAAAAAAAATGGACTACCTTCGGGCGAACTGGGACGCGTAGCTCTGACAATCTCGCCTGTCAAAGACGATGTTTATGCTATAATCGAATCAAAAGAAACAGCCCTGTACAAATCATCTGACCAAGGCAAAACTTGGAAAAAATTATGCACTGCCACTCAGGTACAGGAAAGACCTTTTTATTTCGCAAATATTCTGGCTGACCCGATTGATAGCAATATCCTTTACAAGCCTGGATTCCAGATGTATGCAAGCTTAGACGGTGGAAAAACATTCAGTACAATTTTTGTCAATGGTGGAAACATTCATCCAGACGTTCATGCTGTTTATGTTAATTCCAGAAACAACAAAATCATCTACATCGGTACAGATGGCGGACTGTTTATCTCAACAAATGGCGGGGATACATGGCGAATGGTCAGGACATTGCCAATCTCTCAATTTTACCACGTCAAGTTAGATAACAGAGAACCCTATTACGTTTACGGTGGCTTGCAGGACAATGGCTCGTGGTATGGACCTTCGGATAAACAAGCCAGTATAACCAACTGCGATTGGAACAGCGTAGGATTCGGTGATGGATTTAATTGTTTCCCAGACCCTTACAACAAAGATGTAATTTACTGGGAATATCAAGAAGGTAATTTTTACAAAGCTTTTAAAAGCACAGCAGAATACAAATCAATAAAACCCGCACAAGACAAACATACAGACGAGTTGCGATTCAACTGGAATACACCTGTAGTCTTCTCACCAACACGCAATGTCATGTATTTTGGTGCGCAATACCTTTACAAATCATACAACAATGGCAATACTTGGATAAGAATATCCCCAGACCTGACTACTAACGACAAAAGCAAGCAACAACAAGAAAAAACAGGCGGACTGACCCTGGACAACTCTGGCGCAGAAAACTACTGCACCATTTACACCATGAACGAATCCCCTGTTGACACTAATGTAATCTGGGTCGGAACAGACGACGGAAATCTACAAGTAACCCAAGACGCTGGCAAGCACTGGCATAATGTTGTCAGAAATGTTCCAGGAGTACCCAAGAATACCTGGGTAAGCTATGTATGGCCCAGCCGTTTTGATAGAAACACTGCTTATGTAGCATTCGATGGCCACCAGTCAAATGATATGACACCTTATGTGTACAAAACCACTGATTTGGGTAAAACATGGGTTAAACTTACAAACGGCGTTCAGGGATATTGCCATGTAATAAAAGAAGATTACAAAAAACCTGACTTGCTTTTCCTCGGCACTGAACGGGGACTGTTTATATCCATGGATCAGGGGAAAAATTGGACTCATTACACAGGCATGCCACCAGTATCTGTTATGGATATGGCATTTAGCAAAAAAGAAGATGACCTGGTGCTGGCAACACACGGACGTGGCATTTACATCATCGACGACCTCTCACCCTTGCGTGGGATTAATGCTAATGTGATTAATGCTGATTTTGCTTTCTTGGGCAAACGCAACTTTATTCTCAATCGAATTTTGCCCGAATCAGGACCAGGAAATTCCATGCGTGGTGATGATGTTTTCTTTGGTCAAACAGCTGGCACACAAGCATATATAACATATTATTTGAAAAGACGTCATATCTTCGGCGACATGCACATAGAGCTTTATGATTCTACAGGAAAATTCATCAGAAAAATTGCTGCCAGTCCCAATCGTGGCATCAATCGAGTTTATTTTTCGCTGAGAATGAAGCCGCCACACCTGCCGCCTGCGCCTAATGTCATTGGATTTCAGATACAAGGTCCTCAGTATTCACCAGGAAAATACATTGTCAAAGTCTTCAAAAATGGCAAAGTCTATGAAACAACAATCCGACTTTTGGCTAATCCACGATTACCTTACACAATAGCAGACCAACACCTGCGCTTCCATACAATCATGAATGCTTATAACATGCTCGAAAAACTAACTTATGTGGACGCCATGACAGTTGACCTGATGAGACAAGCCAGACAAAAAGCAAAGAAGGCAGACGCAAAAACTGCTAAAAAATTAAGAGCCTTTGCCAACCAGCTTGAGACCATTCATAAGACTTTGGTAGCCACCAAAGTTGGCCGTATCACTGGCGAAGAGAGAATACGCGAAAAACTCGGTAGCCTTTACAGCGACGTGATGATGTTCAAAGGCCGTCCCACACAATCACAGATCGACGGAATAAATTTCCTCGGTAGTCAAATAGACAAATACGAAGCACAAACACAGAAAATTTACCAAAAATTGCAAAAGCTCAATAAAAAGCTTCAGGATCAGGGCATAAAACCTATCGAAGCAAAATCACGGAAAGACTATCTCAAATCAACTTGAGCCTATTGCTTCAAATGCTGCCAGACATGGCCAAATACGACAAAAGGCGGAGCTGAGCTCCGCCTTTTGTCGTTTACCTTTGCCTCCATCGCTATAGCCCAAACTCTTTCTTTATGTCATCGACCATGTCGAGCTTTTCCCAAGTAAAAAATTCAACTTCCTTTTCTACTGGTTTGCCGTCATCAAACACAGTAACTTTCTTTGAAAAAGGGGTGCGGCCAAAATGCCCATAAGATGCTGTGGGCAAATAAATTGGATTCAAAAGCTTTAACCGTTGGATTATTGCACCTGGACGCAAATCAAACAATTGATAAAGCCGCTCGGCAATCTCAGCATCAGGCAAAACATTGCCATCTCTGTCCTTAGCCTTTGCAGTGCCATAAGTATTAACGAAAAATCCAACTGGCTCTGCTACACCAATAGCATAACTTACTTGTACAAGCATTTTGTCTGCCAAGCCCGCTGCTACTGCATTCTTGGCAATGTGCCGCATAGCATACGAAGCAGAACGGTCAACTTTCGAAGGATCCTTGCCCGAAAAGGCACCACCACCATGTGCACCATGACCACCATAAGTATCAACAATAATCTTACGCCCAGTAAGGCCTGTGTCGCCATGTGGTCCCCCAATTACAAACTTGCCAGTAGGATTGACCAGAAGACGAAAATCGCCATTGAAAAAGCGCTTTAAGTCTGGGTCAAGTTTAGCCTTTACTCTGGGTATTAAGATATTAGCAATATCCGAACGAATACGCTCGAGCATATCCTTTTCTGCCTGTGCCCTGGCCTGCTCAGAACTGTCTTTGGGTTTTATGAAATCATCATGCTGGGTAGAAATAACAATAGTATGTACTTTTACTGGATTGCCCTGACGGTCATATTCTATCGTAACCTGTGATTTGGAATCTGGCGCAAGATATGGCATTTGCTTGCCTTCGTGTCGTATCTCGGCTAATTCCTGCAAAAGAAAATGAGCCAGTTCCATCGAATAAGGCATCAAATTTCCTGCTTCCCGTACTGCATAGCCAAACATCATGCCCTGGTCCCCAGCACCTTGATTTAACAAATCACCACGTTCAACACCACGACGAATATCTGGGGACTGCTCATGAATAGTAGAAATTATTCCGCATGATTCACTATCAAAACGATAATGTGCCTTGGTATAGCCTACCCTTCGTATAACACCACGTGCAACAGTCTGTGTATCAACCCATGCCCGTGTGGAAACTTCACCAGCCAAAACAACCAGTCCTGTGGTAACCAATGTCTCTATTGCAACCTTAGAATCCCGGTCCTGTCGGATAAATTCATCAAGAAGAGCATCTGAAATTTGGTCAGCTAACTTGTCTGGATGCCCTTCGGATACAGATTCGGATGTAAAAAAATATGGCATAAATTTTTGCTTTTTTGTTTTATTTACTTGAATTTGCAAAGTTAAATTTATATTTTAAATCTCATAAATTTTTAATTTTTCTTGAGTAAAATCCTAAAATCTAAAAACATGAAGAAGATATTTACAGCAATTTTAGCTTTATTTTTTGTCGTCAGTATTGGCTTTGGGCAAAATGGCATTACTTGGATTTCAGCTGGTGTAAAGGCAGGTTTTGGTACAAGCTTCCTGTTCAACATGCCCAGCTTTAATGACCCAGACGTTACTTACAAATTTTTTACACCTTCTTATACCTATGGCGCTAAGCTGGCTTTTTCTTTCAACCAAGGTGCTATGGGCTTCCAGCTGGAATATAACAATTCTGCCTGGGGACAAAATTTTACTGTCAATGACGGCACAAACATTACAACCCACTCTGCCAGTTACAGCACAATGGGATTTGGCCTAATCTTTAAAGCTGTTTCCCTGGGCGGCTTCTATTTTGAGCTCGGACCCCAGTACAACCTGGTCAGGTCTGCTTCCCTTGATGGCAATAGCATACGCCAGAACAGCGTGGACCAATACACGAGTGCTGTTATCGGCTTGGGATTCATGCCTTTATTTGGGAAAAAAGTAGAATTGAGCATCGGACTCAGGGGTATCGTCTCACTGGGCAATATCAATTCTGTTGATGCTTTTAGTATTTATTCCTCATCGCCTAATTTCAGCAAGTACACCAACAACAATACCACATCAATAATGCTCGTGCCAATGGTTGATTTTACTTATGTTTTTGCCATGATGGGACGGGCAAGCTGTGGAAAGTTTAGAATAATGCGAAACAGATAGCCAGGTACTTATGAATGAAGCGCATAATAATTATTCTGCTTATAACTACTGCATTCTTATCCAGCTACGCACAAGTAAATAACTTGCGCAAAAAGTTTTTCCCTTTTGTGCAAGACACCATTGTTCTCGATAGCCTGCCCGTTATTCCTTCCAGTGTCAAAGTCTTTAGCCATGGGCAGGCTATTGTTGACTTTAAACTTGTGTGGCAAAAGAGCTTTGTTATTTTTCCGCATCCCACTGATAGCCTGACAATTATTTATCGCGTCTTTTATTTCCGTTTCTCGCCCGATACTTCTTCGCACAAGGCAATGATAATACCGCTTTACTCGCCATTAGAACCTATCCCAAATATTTCACCGCAGCCATTAACAGAGTCTAAACTTCAGACACAAGGCAGACTAAGCCGCGGGATATTTTTCGGTTCTTCGCAGCAACCCAGCCTAACATCCGATTTTAATCTCAGTCTCAAAGGTAAACTCGACAAAAATACAGAGATTCAGGCTGTTATCACGGACAATATGTTCAATGCCAATGGTTTTTCAGGAACATACAATTTCCAAGATTTTGACAGGGCAATTATAAGTGTGAAATTTCCTCATGCCATGCTCTCTTTGGGTGATATTCAAGTAAAAAACAATACAGGTTATTTCACAAAACTGAGCAGGTCAATGCGTGGCGGCGATTATCAATATCACAGGGACAGCACACAATGGCGTGTGGGCGCTGGAACACAAAAAGGAATTTTCCAACGTATGCAATTCATGGGACAAGAAGGCAATCAAGGTCCGTATCGACTCAGGGGAAAAAATGGTCAAGAAACAATCGTCATTGTATCCGGAAGCGAACGGGTTTATATTGATGGCCGTCTGAAGAAACGCGGCGCTGATAATGACTACACTATGGACTACACTCGCGGTCAGCTCACATTCACAGCCAATTGCCTGATTACCAAAGACAGCCGCATAACAGTGGAATTTGAATACTGGTCATTTGATTATCAACGCTATAGTCTGTGGGCTGAGTCGGAAAAAAACTTTCACAACGGTCAAATGTATTATGGTTATTTTCTTGTTAAGGATAATGCAGCATCACCTGTCAAACCGCTTGACAAAGAGCAGCTTACCATTCTGTATAATGCAGGCGACAGCGCTTCACGAGCCGTTTACTTCTCAGCCGACTCTGTGGGC
>JALWCU010000356.1 GCA_027015275.1 Bacteroidales bacterium
ATATAGGTCCACCCGTCTGATACTTCCACCTCAGTGTACCATCGGGGTTTATGGCGTAGAGGTAATTATCAGCTGGATTTAAAGTGTCAAGGGAGCCCACATAGATTGTTCCATCTGGGGCTATGGCAGGGGATGACCATATAGGTCTACCTGTTTGATACTTCCACCTCAGTGTATCATCGGGGTTTATGGCGTAGAGGTTGCCATCATAAGAGCCCACATAGATTGTTCCATCTGGGGCTATGGCGGGGGATGAGACTATCCCATAACCCGTTTGATATTTCCACCTCAGTGTACCATCTGGGTTTATGGCGTAGAGGTTGCCATCATCTGAGCCCACATAGATTGTTCCATCTGAGCCTATGGCTGGGGATGACCATACCCCACCATCCGTCTGATACTTCCACCTCAATACACCCCCACACGATGCAAGAAGGAAAGCAACAACAAAAACCAATAGAATTGTACCAACTGTTTTTCTCACAACCTGTTCCTCCTTTTTGATTAATATTTGTTTATTTTTTAATACACTAAAACCCCTCTTTCCGTCAATAGCTTTATCAAGAAAAAGATGGACACATTATCTTATGAAGCTCCTGTCAAGGAATGCTGCCATCTCTGCCCTTGTTACATAACCATCTGGCTTGTATGAGCCATCTGGGTATCCTGTTGTTATGCCTGCACTCTTTATTGCCTGAACATAGGGGCAATACCAGGCATCTGTTGAAACATCACTGAATGGTTCAGATTTACACGGTTGTATAGATAAATCCAAAGCTTTACTCAAAAAAGCAGCCATCTGGGCTCTTGTAACATAACCGTCTGGATCATAATACCCTCCGCCAACTCCCTGCGTAATTTCTGCAATCTTTATTGCATCCACATACGGACAGTACCATTCATTCTTAGAAACATCCTTGAAAGGGGAATTTGTACAATGAGCTTTTACATTAATTTTCATCGCTCTTGCCAGGAATGCAGCCATCTGGGCTCTTGTGACAAGGGTATTAGGCTTGTATGTTCCATCTGGATAGCCTGTTGTAATGTTGTGGGTGTAGATATCAATAACCGAATTATAGAACCAGTTGTCGGGTGATAAATCAGAAAAGACAGGTGCAGCGTTAGACTGTTTAAAAGTGTAATAAAGACAACCATTGCTTTTGTATATTACATGGGGTAGATTCTTATCATCTATCACCATACTGAATTCATCAGTATAGCTTGTTACATTTTCAGACCTCCATTCTTTCCCATTGTAACAAGCATATTTTAGATTGTTTCTTGTGTCATATAAAATATAAGGCTTATCTGCCACGACTTTAACATTAGCCCATAAATCATAAACCCCTCCTTCAATGGAGTCAACCTTTTCAATTTTCCATTTGTTATTATCAAAAGTAGCATATTTTAAAGTTCCATCAGAGCTATCATAGTATATCAAATGAGGAATATCTCTACTATCAACAGATACTTCAGGATGTAATTTATTGTTTTCCGTACCGAAATAAAATGTATTAGGAGTACAGCTATCACCCTCGCACCTTGCAACCTTGATCAAAAGATTGCCCTTCTGATATGAAATAAAAGGAATAATCAGCACCCCAGACTTATTAACAAAGGCATTTGAAAATCTGCCATCATCACTAACAGTTGTTTTTCTCCAAACACTGCCATCAAATACAGCATATTTAATTGCTGGAAAATCATAATATACAATATAAGGAGTTCCATTTGAGCTAAGTAATATTTTAGAAAAATTACCCCAACTGTCTTTAAGGGTGTAATCAACGCTGTCTATAAACCAATTATTGCCCACAAGATTAGCGTATCCCACCCCTTTATCATTTGTAAACGCAACATAAGGTTTGTCTGAAGAATCCAAACACAATGATGGATTTCCCTGAAGGTCACTCTCCCAACTTGTTATTTTAGAAAAAACCCAATTTTGGCCATTGTAATAAGCATACATTAACTTATAAGTTCCATCGAAAGACAAGAAAACAAAATTTGGCCTCCCTTTTGAATCTAAAGCAAAAGGATAACCTACATTTATAAAACTTTCTTCTGCTAAAAGAGTTTCTTTCCAATTATTTTCTCCATCTATCATATACAAAAAATATATCCCGGTTCCTTTGTAAACCTTGCTAAGTATGAAAGGCGTGCTTTTTTCATCTACACCAATGGAAGAAACATAGTACTTTGTAGTATCCTTTTGCTTTAGCACATCTACAGTCCATTGCCCTCCAGACTTATGGGCATATTTTAGAAAATTGCTTGAAAAACCGTATGGCTCTGAAAACACAATACCTGGATTATTTTTCTTATCTAAGGATAAAATGACTTTTCCATCATTTACTCCAGACACCCCAGTAACCCTCTCTAC
>JALWCU010000357.1 GCA_027015275.1 Bacteroidales bacterium
CTTAATGATGATAAACCAAAGAAAAATAGAGAAGTAGAAAAGGATTTCAAAAACTTCGTAAAAAAAAATAGAAATCAAATCATTAATGTAATAATCTTTATTATTGCTTATGTTTTAATAGTAAATTTCTTACCACAAGAGAGGAGATTCCGCTACGAATTCCAAAAAGGTAAACCATGGCAACACGAAGATCTAATTGCATCATTCGATTTTCCAATTTATAAACTGCCTGATGAGATACAAAGAGAAAAAGATAGCATCGAACACTATATCAAGCCATATTTCGTTTACAAGGACAGCGTGGAAAAAGTCGTTATTTCACAGTTTATTAATGATTATGAAAACGAATGGATAAATTACAAAAAGCAAGATTCTACACTCAGAGCAAAGGATTATAATTATAGACGCAATGTACCTAAACCCAGAAAAGCTTTATTCGATTATTACTTTACAAAATTACAAAAAGTACTACACAAAATTTATGACCAAGGAATATATGACTACATAGACTTACAGAGAGTATCAGACTATCCTGACGATATTTCACTTCTGGTAATATACAGAAATAATGTAGCTAGGACCTATAGCATTTCAGAAGTTTTTAATACAAAGTCAGCTTATGAATACCTTAAAAACTATCTAAAAAAGTGGGCAGCACAAGATCCTAAGCACTCTTATATTATCAATTTTTTTAATAATATGTCTCTAAATCAATATATTAGGCCTAATTTATTCTTAGACCAAAGAAAAACAGAAATACTCAAGGAGAATGCTCTATCCAACATCTCTGAGACAATGGGATTTATTCAGGCAGGTGAGAAGATTATCTCAAAAGGCGAAGTTGTGGACATGAATAAATATCGGATACTTATGTCCCTTAAAAAGGAATACGAAAAATCTAATATTTTAGGTTCTAAAAATTTTATACTTTTTGGCAATTCAATCGTTGTTTTTATTTTACTGCTCACTTCGGGTCTATTCATATATAACTACAAGCCCAAGATTCTGGCAAGCCCCAAAGACGTTAGTTTCTTTCTACTGCTTATTGTTTTGATTATCAGTATATCAAGTTATATCATTAGGACAAATGTTTTTAATATTTATATTTTCCCTCTGGCGATTGTGCCAATACTAGTCAAAGTATTCTTTGATGAACGACTGGCGCTTTTTATCCATCTGACCATTGTATTTATTATCGGATTTTACGCACCTAATAGCTTTGAATTTATAATTTTGCAGTTTGTATCTGGCTATGCCGCGATTTTCAGTCTCTCGCAGCTTAGCAGACGTGGGCAGTTATATACTTCTGCTGCTGGTGTGTTCCTTGCCCTGTCAATACTTTATCTCGGTATTGGGCTAACGCAGGAAGGTAATCTCAAGAGTCTCAACTGGCAGTATTTTGTTTACTTTGCCATAAATTCGGTTTTGCTTTTACTCGCTTATCCCTTGATTTATGGATTTGAGCGGCTTTTTGGTTTCCTCTCTGATATGACTCTGATCGAATTGTCAAATACCAACAACAAGCTATTGCGTGAGCTGTCTATGAAAGCACCAGGCACTTTTCATCACTCCCTCCAGGTCTCTAACATTGCAGAAGCTGCTGCCAATAAGGTAAATGCAAATTCCATGCTCACAAGAGTTGGCGCGTTGTACCACGATATTGGCAAATTGTATGCCCCATTGTTTTTTATAGAAAACCAAATCAGTGGTTATAACCCGCATGATAAATTGGACTTTAAAGAAAGCGCACAAATAATCCTAAAGCACGTTACCGAGGGCGTCGAAATGGCAAAAAGAAATAAACTACCTAAACAAATAATCGATTTTATACGTACACATCATGGTACGACTGTTATACAATATTTCTATAAGATGTATATCAAAAAATATCCCGACAAAGAGGACGATTTAGCAGACTTCACATACCCTGGTCCCAAACCATTTACCAAAGAAACTGCAATTGTAATGATGGCCGACTCGCTTGAAGCTGCATCCCGGGCTATTAAAAACATTAATCAAGAAAAAATTAGTCAGCTCGTTGATAGTATTATTGACAAACAAATGGCAATGGGACAATATGAAAATTCTGATTTGACTTTTCAGGAAATAAGTATTTTACGTAAGTTTTTCAAAGATATTCTCACACGTATCTATCACGCACGCATAGAATATCCCAAATGAAATTCTTCTTTATAAACATTATTTATTGCAACCTCAAAATAGAAACACAATGAAAAAATATTATGAATTTCTTCTCATTGCAGCCCTATCCGTGCTATTGGTAATTGGGTGTAATATTTCTAAAAAAGTATCCGCTCATCTCTCTTACAACGATGTAGATACATCCAACTTGTCTATGCCATACAACAAAATACTTACTCCAGCAGGAAAGTTGGTGTTTTTCGGCGACTCTTCTCTCGAAAATCACGCTCTTGACGTCAGCCTTTCCCCTGACCAAAAGACTCTTGCAATCGAGGAAAGATATAGTATTGTTTTTCTCAATACAAAAAATAATAAAATAATTTATATCTTAAACCACGATAAACTCAATAATTTTCATAGGATACATAGCACATATTCCGGTATTACATGGTACAATGAGGGCTCAAGGCAAATGCTGCTCTGTGCAACCAGAAATAGCTTGGTCAAAGTGCATTGGAACGGCCGAAAAGCAATAATTGTAAAAGAGTTCTTCTTTAAACATAAGAAACATGCTAAAGCCTCACTCCCAAACGAGGTATTTGTACGCCGAGAAAACAATGAATATCTTGCTTATGTTGTGCTCAATGGTAATGATCAGGTAGTTAAGCTAAATCTGAAAACCGGTCAAATCATCTGGAAAAAAACAGTAGGTCTTGCACCTTATGGCATTACTCATGCTGCTGGTATGCTGTATATTTCAGATTGGGCTGGATATGCCCCCACAAGTAAATCACAAGACTCAGCAGGCATTCCATGGGACGAGGCAATAGTTGACAAATACGGTGCTGTTGCGACTGGTTGTGTTACAGTCGTGGACCCAATGACAGGTAAAGTAATTAAGAATATTCCTGTTGGCTTGCACCCTAATGATATTATAGCCAGTCCAGACCAAAAATTCGTCTATGTAGCCAATGCCAATGATGATAACGTGAGTGTCATTAGTACTGCCGAACAAAAGGTTGTAGAAACAATATCTGTCCGGCTCAATAAACAGAAAAATCCATATTTTGGCGACTCTCCAAATGGCCTGGCTATTTCAAGCGATGGACAGACACTTTATGTGGCCAATGGCATGGACAATGCACTTGCACTAGTAAAACTGGGAGAAAAAGCATGTTCCAACACCTCTCTTGCTCATAGCCAGGTTATTGGCTTTATCCCTACAGCTGCATATCCCGGGGGTCTGACCCTTTTGGGTGATAGTGTCTTATATGTGGCAGATATCGAGGCTATTGGAGCAAGATTGACTGTCAAAGATACCTCTTTCAGAGCATTTCAGACTTTTTTCTTCCCACCTGGCAAAAAGCATAGTACAGCTGGTAAGTTCAATTCACACAGAATGTTAGCATGTATTTCAATTATTCCAGTACCAGGGCAGAAGCTGCTGAAAAAATATACACAGCAAGTCATTCAAAATAATTACCAGCAGAGATTAGCATTATTAAAGATTTTGCCAAGAGATAATGTAAAACCTGTGCTTGTACCTAAAAATATCGGTGAACCCTCGGTCTTCAAACATGTTATTTACATCATCAAAGAAAATAGAACTTACGATCAGGTGCTGGGTGATGTAAAAAAAGGAAATGGAGATTCATCACTTTGTATTTTTGGACAAAAAATTACGCCAAACATTCACAAACTTGTAAATGAATACGTGCTACTGGACAATTATAAAGCATCTGGCAAATGCTCGGCCGAAGGACATCTGTGGACAGACGCTTCGATTGTTACAGACTACATAGAGAAAAATGTCCGCGCATGGTTCCGCAGTTACACACATGTTCTGTATGATGCTATGGCATATCCCAAAACAGGATTTCTCTGGGACAATGCTCTGGACCATGGCAAGACAGTCAGAATATACGGTGAAACAGCTATTCCAGTCTGGCATAACGGTGAAAAATGGTTGCAAATTTATCGTAACTTCTTGCAAGGGAAGCCTTTTGTATTCCACAACAGAACGACGATCAGACGCGTAAGGGCAATACTTTCACCTACATATCCAGGGTATGATAGCCATAATGTGCCAGACGTCTTACGTGCACACGCATTTATAGAGGAATTGAAAGCTTACGAAAAAATGGAGGGCGACTCTTTGCCTTCATTGATAATCATGGCATTACCCGATGACCATACCGCGCTCACAGCTCCAGATCATCCTACACCTAGGGCTATGGTTGCTGATAATGACTATGCTCTTGGACAAATCATTGACGCAGTCTCGCATAGTAAATTCTGGAAAAACACCGTGATCTTTATCACTGAGGATGACTCACAAAATGGCTGGGACCATGTCTCGGCATATCGTACTGTGGGTACGGTGATTAGCCCTTACACAAGAACTGGTAAAGTCATCTCCACTGATTATAATCAGACATCTATGATAAGGACGATCGAACAGATACTGGGACTTCCTCCAATGAACATAGAAGATGCGACGGCCAGACCAATGTTTGACGTTTTCGATACTGTGCCAGATTACACGCCCTATACAGTAATAAAAAATCAAATACCATTGGACGAAATGAACCCACCGCTCAGTAAACTTAAAGGGAAATCTAAGAAAATGGCCAAAGCCTCTGCCAAGATAATGCAAAAAGGTATAGATGCTGCGGACGATGACGATATGCTAAACCGTATTTTGTGGGCTGTGGCCAAACCAGGACAAAAATACCCAACAAAGTATGCCGGTCATGACGATGATCACTAAAAACTATGAAGAGGCTGTCCAAAAGTAGATTTAATCTCATAAATATTAAGGTTGATTTATGGTAGATTAAAGAACTTTGTATTTTACAATTATTGAGCTTTTGGACAGCCTCATATACAAAGCATATAATGCTGTTTTTTTATTCGTTGAGCGCTGGATTGGTAACTGTCCCCAGGAATAGCACGAGTCCTGTTGTGGTCTCGCGTATGGCAAACATGAATGGACGGTTTGCCTTTAGTTCCACTGGCGGCATAGAAGTAGTCATGCCGAATGCAGCAGTAGCAGCAGCAGCTTCTGTGCCTTCCTCGTTGACTTCGATGTAAGTTTTTTGAATTATTTTGTCGATGTAGAGCTTGGGATTGATGTCATCCAGGTCTGCACTGTCGCTGAAAAGGCTTTGCAACCCCAGTTGTGTTAGCTGGTCCTTTAGCTCTTTGTAGCTGAAAGTGAATTTGAACTTTGGCAGATAAACAGGCACATTTTCTGATACGCCCATTAATTGCAGCAGGCTGTCGAATTTCTCGGTGTTCATTCCGTCAATTAGTGCTTTGAGAGTGTGTTCAGCCTGTGGAATTATTACAACCATAGAATAATTACCTTGTCCATAATAGAGTTCGCCAATAACGAGAGAGTCGTTATATCCCATGCGCATGTATGATATTTCGTCGTTCATCATTGGCACGTTGACGGTTTGTGTGGGATTGATGTGAAATGGCATTTGCTCAGTGTTGGATTTTGGAAATTGGTCCAGCCATTTGCCATAGAAATAAATTGCATTCAACAGTACTGTTACATAGCCGTTTAGGTCGTCAACCATTTTTGTAATTTTCCCCTTGGTCTTTTGGCTGACCCAATGGTTTATTTCATCCACAGTGCTGTTGTCAAATTCCCGGATAAAGATTTGTGCAAGATATTTCTGGCTAATCAGGTTCAGATAGTCTTGGTTGACCACAAAGCCGCTTTTGAGCCAAAGCGAGTTGGCAGGGTAGAGTGTAACTTTTTTGTCCACGTCGGGTAGCTGTGTGAGTAAAGTATTGTATGTTTGAGCTATTTGTTCCTTGCCCAGTCCGTTGATGTGTAGGACATTAGCTAACTCTGTCTGTGTCTGAGAGCCGCTACCTTGGTAGAGCATGCTAAGTACTGTGCTAAGGCTAAAAGGTGAGACCATGTTGTTGCCTGGTTCGCCTTTTTTATCAGATAATTGTTTTAGTAGGTCGAATCCCAGCTGGTTGTTACCAGATACGATTTGCTGTCCGCCTGCTGGTAGGTTTATTGCTGTAGGGTTGAACAGGTTTTCGCCTTTTCGTTTGAATAGGTTGCAAGAGATAAAGGCTGCGAGTATTACCAGCAACAATGTTGTTTTGACAAAAGTTTTCATGTTATTCGATTTTTGGATTTTTAATAATACCTAAGAGTATCATGACGCCAGTAGTTGTTTCCCTGATAGCAAAAAGGAAAGGTCTATTGGCTGATATTTTGTACTGTGGTTTTGTGTGTTCTTTGATTATTCCCCCTGTGTAGTTACAGCCTGTTTCAGTTATTTTTATTACAGAATTTTCATAAGCTTTTGTCAGGTGAAGTCCTGGGCTGATTCCACTGAAGTTGGCAGTGGAGTCAAAGACAGAGCCGAGTCCCAGCTTAAGGAAATATGGCTGGAAATTGTAAAAACGTCGGAAATTGAGCTTTGGTATTGTTACTTCCACTGGTTGTCGCGTTGACAGAGCCGTTAGCCACAGATTCCATATCTGAGCAGTTAGATGATGTGTAATTACATCAATATCAGCGTTATCACGTGGTACAACGAGTATCATTGAATAATTACCATGACCAAAATAAATTTCTGCCATGGAAATAGAATCATTCTGCATGTAGCGTGCTTGTGAGATAATGTCGCTCATCATTGCAACATTGACGGTCTGTCCATCTTTTAGAGTGAATGACCTGTCCTGTGTGTTGTTTGGGTCAAAGCCGTCATACCAGGCAGCAGAGAAATAATAAGCATTTACAGCATCCATTAGGTCTGTTGTGTCAATATTGTTAAAATACTGGTCAATTTTGCCGTGTGTCTGGTCTTTTATCCAGTTGTTCATTATTGCAAGCTGCTGGTTGTTAAACGGTCGTACAAATAAATTAATATTAAAATAGTTCTGTGCAGTGCTCAAGAAACTGGGTTGTATAATTACCTTGTCGGTAATCCAAAGTGCGTTGGCGGGCAGAAAATCAATCTCTGGGTCCACGCTACCCAAATTATTCATCAGTGTCTGAAAAGTTCTATTAATAGTTATGTCTTGTATGCCGTCGAAATACAAGAATTTTTTTAGATTGTCTTGTGTTGTGCTTTGTGCGCCTTGCCACAGCAGTGTCATGACAGCGCTCATGTTAAATGGCGAAATCAGAATATTGTCATTATATTTGTCGTCATCGATTTTGCTA
>JALWCU010000358.1 GCA_027015275.1 Bacteroidales bacterium
AGCCTATTTCATCGTTAACAATACTGAGAAACCGCACAGACTCAATCTTAAGTTTTCGACCATTTTGCAGTGTTGCAACATATTGCTTGGCAAAATAGCCGTGCTTCATGTCCAGCTCACGGCGGAAATTTTCTAATTTGACTTTATAAAGGTCGAGTTTTTCTCCATCGATAGTAATTTTTATTCCGCGCCAATCAGGGGCATTAATAACCTTGGCAAAATACTCTGGATAACCGTTTTTCCACCAGCCAACCTTTGTTTTGTCCGGGTAATACACTCCAGCAATATAAGTCCCTTGCAAGGAAGGACCAGAAAAATATTCCTCGAAATTTCCTCGATGTCCCATTTTACCATTGCCAAGGCTGAAAATACTTTCATATCCTTCGTTCAAAGAGAAATCCGTATCTTCTGATATAATCTTCCAATTGTCATGTATAATTTTTGGTTTCATAAGCCCAATTCTGTTTTATCCTGGTTGGCTAATTTTATTAAAATTTTTAAAACTCAGAGATTTACAAAAAATTGGCTGCCCACCCGCAGGATAGGCAGCCAGAAAAAATCAGCTAAAACACAAGTTATTTACTTGAGTTTGCAAGGTCAAGTGTTGGATTTGAAAAGTCCCCATTAACAGTGAAAGTAACATCATACTTAGCATCTGCCTTTACCTTAAAATTAGGACTGCCTTTTGCTGAAACAATGTTGGATGCACCATCCCCAGTGAGAGTCAAATCACCATATCCAAATTCACTTAATCCAGGAACTCCCCATCCATGGTCACGATGAAGCTTGAATTCTCCACCAGCGATGAAGTTAAGTCCTGCATAGGTAAATGTATAAACATTGTTATTAACACCTTGATAAGTTAGATCAAAATCGGCATCCCAGTTTGTGGTATCTTGAGTAGTTGGATCGTTGTTTTTGTAGAAAGCTGAACCTATAAAGCTGTAAGTATGCTTGCTTGGATCATCTGCTGGTGGGTTATAGGCACCTTCATTTGTAAATGTTAATGTAGCAGCAAATGAAAGACCATTGTAATCAAACTGCATCTTATAGATCTTGTTGCTACTAGATACAAAGTTGTCTGTACCACTTATATCCTGGTTATCACCGGCAGTGGTAGTATTTCCAGCTCCCCAGTTTATATCCCATTTATGATTCTTACGCAACTTAAACTCTGCATTTTCTGTCAAAACAATTGAATCGCCAACAAAAGTGTAAACATAATTAGACTGGCCTGTATATGTAAAATCATAATCTTGTGACCAACTAGCTAGCATAACAGCCTGACCATTAGACATATATCCTATACCCGAACCAATGATACTGATTGTGTCGCCAGAAATATCATCTGGGTTCAGATCTCCTGTCTTATCCATAGTAGCAGTGAACTTACCACCATAAGTATAATTCAATGTAACAGTGTAAATACCAGGATTATCAACCTTAATATTAGCTCCACCTGGTGTTAGTTCGTCAAGACTGCCACCAAGGTTAGTAAAGAACTTGGGATCACCATTTGCTTCAGCTGCTGTATCAGCGAAATAATATGTCCACCAGTGATTGAAACGGAACTTGAAGTTAGCTGGTCTGAGAGCCAAATTCTGAATCTGCCACTGACCACCGTCTTTGTCAACCTTAACAGCTGTCATTACTTGCTTAGAGTCGTCACCCCAGCCACCGTCTGTAGCGTCACCGATTACGTCCCAGTTGTCAACGCGAAGCATATAGAGCTTATTGCCTGGGAAATAAGCAACAACTAAATAAAGTCCATCAGCAGGAACAGTGAAATTACCACCGTCTTTCTTTATAGAAGCTTTCATAACTGTGTCGCCACGAACCTGTGTCCAGTTACCGTCAATACCCCAGACAATTGTCTGAGCACCAGCCTGTTGCTTAATTACAAAGCCACCACCATTAGCTGTTAGGTAAACATACTTCTGGAACAGTCCGTCCATAGCCTGTGGTTTAAAGCCTTCGCCTTCAACATAACCTTGCTCAAGCATGTTCTTCAGAATCATACTATCGACAGGTGCAGAACCGCCAACCAGATAATAGCCATCTTCTACTAAATGATGTGTCCCCTGTGGCGTTTTGTTTTTACAAGCTGTAAAAACCATTGCAAAAACGAGCAATAAGCTCAAAAAACCTAATAATCGTTTCATAGTTTTAATTTTTTGGGTTTTAATTTATTGGAAATCTATTTAGTCGAATCCTGAATATCTTCAGGTGGCAAAGATAGATTCGGATTAGATTCTATAGCCCACTTGGGTATAGGGAAAATAGATTTGTCCTCTTTGTCAACAGGTTTCTCCCACCATGCATCACCGAATTTTCCGAAACGGATCAAATCTTGACGACGTGATGCTTCCCAGAACATCTCACGCCCGCGCTCAGCCAGCAATGAATCCAGAGACACCGAGCTCCATTCTGATAGTCCTGCACGCTCACGTATCTGGTTAACAAGGCTAACTGCCGTGGGATCACTTGGGCCATTCATGCGTATCAACGCTTCTGCTTTCATTAACAAAATATCAGCATAACGGAAAATTGGATAATCATTACTTAAATTAGCTGTAGCACCAAGCTTAACTTCAAATTTTACCACACGTGCACCAGACATACGAATCTGATCCAAAGTATAATTCTCAGCAGTCATATAAAGAGCAGGAATATGAGGGTTGAAAATTAATGGATCACCATTAGCACCGGGGTCTGTCAAAGGCTGGCCAGTATAAGAGTATTGCTGGCCTACGAGGAACATTTTTTTGCGTTTATCATTATTGGAATAAGTGTCATAAAAATTCTCTTGTACGGCAAAACCGTTCCACGGCTTAACTGGCATATTATAGGTCTTCTGGTTCTCATAATGCAATGTACGCATGTGTAAGTTAAAGCCCTTATAAGTATTCTCGTCATAACCTATTGTAAAAATATTCTCTACGCTTGCTTCATTGTGAGTTACAAACGGTGCAAGTGGATCTGCTTCCAGGTCATATTGTCCAAGATTTATGACGCTATCGCAATAGTCCACTACTTTCTGATAATAATAATTCTCAGGTTTGTCTAAATGGCCTTTCAGATAAACTGGTGCATTCAGATAAAGTCTGGCCAGAAGGCTGAATGCCATGCCCTTTGTTACTGAATATTTAGAACCTGACTCTGGAATATATGGCAGTGATTGTTCAATATCATTTACGATTCTATGCCAGATTTCATAGCGATAATTACGCACTGGGTTAGCCGGCGCTTTAGAGAATGATGTAATAAAGGGCACATCACCATAATTGTCTATCAACAGCCAATAATAGTAGGATCGCATTACCTTTACCTTAGCCATTGTAACTAAAGCAGCCTGGTTACCTGCCTGAGCACTTGGCTCGACAAACTCTATCAGCTTATTAGCTTCGAATACACCTTTGTTAAACCAGTACCACATACTATTAATAGCTTCTATATCGTTATTTGTCTGGCTCCATTCGTGTCTGTGCAAAGCTATCCACTTACCGCCGTCATACCAGTCCTGATCACGTGTTGGACAGGTTACTTCATCAGAAGTTATTTCCTGCGCAAACCACCAGCCGCCCCAGTCAAGAAACTGCTGCATAGGACTGAAAACAGGTATCATCATCAACGCTGCCTGAGTCTCATTCTCAGGAAATTTATCTTCTGGTATGCGGTCAAATAATCTTGTCGTCAGATCAGTACAAGATGATAGCAACAAGAGAGCTATTGAAAATATAAATAACAGCTTTTTCATTTTTATTTGATTTTTAGTTAATTAAAATACAAAGTCAAGACCAAGCACAAAAGTGCGAGCCTTTGGATAAGTATTGTACATATCTATGCCGAAAGACAATCCTTGATAAGATACCTCTGGATCAACGCCACTATATGGCGTGATTAACAATGGATTATCCATAGCAAAATATACCCTGGCTTTCTTAACCCATATAGAACGTGTAGTATTAAAATCATATCCAATGTTTATATTGTCAATGCGGAAAAATGACCCATTTTCGAGATAATAACTACTAATAGTTGGTGCAGATTTCAGACCACGATTGGCTTCATCAATTGCCGAATGTAATACATTCAAGTTAGGCAGCCAGATAGGATTTCCAAATACCATACGAGTTACGTTATAAACACTGCAACCATATACCAAACGGGAGGAGATACTAATATCTATATGTCTGAAGAGCTTGAAACTATTAGACCATCCAGCACTAAAGCGAGGCAAGGCATGTCCAACTACACGGCGTTCTGCCTGGGAAACATACCGTGTAACGCCACCTGCCTTGGTATAAAACAAGAAATAACCATCATCAGACATACCAGCATATTCGGGTAAGTAGAAAGTTCCAAGTTCATATCCTGGAGCAATTATCTGTGTCCAGTTATCCTGGCCCACAAGCCCACGTCCGGATATCCAACCTTCATGAATCTCTGACCACTGGTATTGTCCATTAGACAGGCTTACTATATGCTGACGGTTCCGCGAAAAATTGAGAACCGTATGCCACTTAAAATTTCGTTTATTAAACACAAAGGCTTGTAAATTCAGCTCAAAACCTTCGTTACGAATCGTACCTACATTAGCATAAGTACGGCTAACAGGATTTGGTGGTACAGGTACTGAATACTGTGCCAATAGATCGAATGTCGTCTTATTATAATAATCAAAACTTCCCTGGATACGATTGCCAAAGAATCCATAATCAAGCCCTATGTTAAGCTCGGCATTCTGTTCCCATTTCAAATTGGGATTTGAGTTGTGACTAGCTTCAAAACTAATAGCATCTTCGCCTGTCTCAGGATTTGGCGCTGTGCCAGCAGGACCATAAGAAATTACATTCAGATAATCTCCAATATTCTCATTACCGGCAATACCATATCCTGCACGGAATTTCAACTGACTGATAAATTCAACTCCTTGCATAAAGGGCTCATTACGAACATTCCATGCCACAGAAGCTGAAGGAAACCAACCCCATTTATTATTTTCGCCAAATTTAGTAGAACCATCACGACGGACAGTAACTGTCAGATAATAACGCTGTTTATAATTATAAACAATACGTCCAAAAAACGATATCAGACGACTCTCACCTTTATATGAACCAATATCCCCAACATTTACATTATTCAATACACCAAGGTTATATGACTGGACATAATTAGAAAGTGGGTCCTTACCCTGTGCCCATAGGCCATCATAGTCATCCTGCTGGAAAGAATAACCAAACACAGAATTTATATGATTCCCGCCAAAGCTATTATCGTATTTCAGTGTTGTCTCCAAAACCTTTGACTGGTAATTGCTATAACCTCTCTTGGCATAACCTTCTGTGGTACCGCCCAAAAGTGTTGTCGGTTCAAAATAGAAAGTCTCATCATCATTACGTACATACCCCAAATTCACACCTAGCCTGAGTCCTTCAATAATCGTATAATCAGCATTCATATCAGCACGGTAGCGCTTAGCATCACGGTGATTCTGAATCATATCTATCAGCGCAACAGGATTGTAATAATTAAAATCACGGCTTATCTCATAATACTTACCGTCATCTGTGTAGATTGGGTCTGTTGGGTTACGCTGGTATGCCTGATACAAAACATCTGTAGGTCCCCAACCACCATAATTAATATAATCATTACCTTCAAAGGTAGCACTTAACGCACCATAAACATGTAATTTTCCATTAATAGCTTTCTGATCCATAGTCAAATAGGCAATATCACGCGACTTAGCCGACCCTTTAATCAAGCCTTCTATTGCAGTATGAGTAACAGAAGCACGATAAGAACCATAGTCACCACCACCAGAAACTGCAATATTATTAGAATATGAAATTGCGTTACGGAATATAGCATCCTGCCAATCTGTGTTAGCACCTCCATCCTGAAAATTTAGGTTGTGGGCTTTAACATACTGGCGCAGCTCGTCTGCCGAAAGCAGGTCTAGCTTCTTGGCCACTTTATCCATTGATACATAAGAATTAACAGAAACAGACGTATGATTACGAGCTCCTTTCTTCGTAGTAATAATAATAACGCCATTTGCACCACGTGAACCATAAATTGCAGTCGAAGAAGCATCCTTAAGTATATTTATTGACGCAATATCTTCCGGTGCAATAGTAGTAGGATCAGCTCCAGGTACACCATCTATAACATACAATGGTGATGTATTGGAATATAATCCTGCCTGTCCACGAATCTTCACTGAAAAACCAGCATTGGGATCACCGCCTTTCTTAGTAATAAGTACACCTGCTACCTTACCTTGCAGAGCTTGAATGGGATCCTGCAGAACCCCCTGTATCAAATCTTTAGAGCTGACCTGCTGCACAGCCCCAGTCTTATCACTCTTTTTCTGCACACCATAACCAATAACAATAACATTCTGTAACTGCTGTGCTTCTTCTTGCATGGTAACATTTATCACATTACTGGTAATAGGGACTTCTACAGTCTTCATTCCGATCATTGAAAAAACCAGAATTTTAGCAGTCTTAGGTACTTCCAAACTATATTTACCATTAAAATCGGTAATTGTACCAGCTGTCGTGCCTTTTACAACTACCGAAACACCTGGAAGCGCATTCCCTTTCTTGTCAACAACTTGTCCTGTAATCACTCTTTGGGCACTTGTAGTAAAACCCAAAAAGATGAACAAGAAGAACAGTAAAAATTTAGCTTTCATTATTTTTTCCAACATATTTTTGTAATTTAGTGATGTTGTGTTCTATTTCAAATTTATTAAAAAAAATTTTTTAACAAACTGATTTAGAATAAACTTAAATCAATCGTTTGCGTAATCGTTTGCGTTAATTTAATAAAATTTATCTAAAATGAAAAGAGCAACAATTAAAGATATAGCAAAAATTCTGGGCATCTCTCCTTCTACAGTCTCACGAGCTCTAAAAGATCATCCGGACATAAGTGAGGAAACAAAAAAACGCGTAATAGAAATAGCGCATAAACTCAATTACAGACCAAATCTCATTGCACAGAGATTAAAACAAAAACGCACTTACACTATTGGCGTGATAATTCCACAAATGGTACATTACTTTTTCTCATCTGTTATCAGCGGCATAGAAGATTATGCTTACGAAAAAGGCTATACAGTCATCATCTCCCAATCCAACGAGAAATATGATAGAGAAAAAAACAATGTCAACATCATTCTTTCAAGTGGTGCAGAGGGCGTTTTAATCTCTCGCACAAAGGAAACAACAGACTTCAGCCACTTCATGAATTTCGTCGATTATGATATTCCTGTAGTCTTCTTTGACCGTATATGTCCTAATTTCCCTGCGGACAAAGTTGTTGTTAATGACGAAATAGCAGCTTACCAAGCTACCAAATATCTTATTCAGAGCGGATGCAAACATATCGTACACTTCAAGGGACCAAATAGTCTGGTAATCTCGCACAAGCGTTACACCGGATACATAGAAGCTCTCAAAGAATTTAAAATACCCATTGACCCAAACCTAATCATAGAATGCGACAGCTTTGAAAAAGGTGCACAAGTAACTCAGGAGCTTTTGGATAAAGGCATTCCATTCGACGGATTATTTGCTGTCAACGACGACAGCGCTGCTGGTGCTCTCGTTACTCTTCAAAAAAACGGCATAAAAGTACCTGAGCAAGTCTCAATCTTTGGATATTCCAATAGTATCATTTCGCGCGTAACTTCGCCTATGCTTAGCACCGTTGAGCAACCAGGCTATGAAATGGGTTACACGGCCGCACACATGTTAATAGACAGAATTGAAGGCAAGACCACAGGTAAACATCGAAGCGAAGTCGTATCCACACGTCTCGTGATACGGGAGACGACAAAACCTGTAGAAAATTTTGAATTTTAACAACCCGAACGCCACACGATTAGCCTCTAAAACTTAGTATATTACGAGGTATAATACAAATACGACATTTATACATAAACTCAATGACATGCGACACATTGGACTATTTTTGTCTGTATTATTCTTGTTTTTTTCGTGTAAAAAGCCTCAGCCCTTGACACGTGAACTAAAACCTATTGACCAAGCACAGAACTGGACTTACCAACTTCAGAATGCTGACCCGCAGCAAGTAGCAAGCAGCGGATTTGATATGATTGTAATGGACTATTCAAGAGATGGCACCGACGCTGAGCAATATACAAAAGACGAAATTCAGCAAATAAAAAATTCAGGTACTATTCCTATCTGTTACATTAGCATAGGCGAAGCCGAGGACTATCGCTTTTACTGGAGCACAAACTGGAGCGAAAACAAACCAGAATGGCTGGGCAGCGCTAATCCAGAATGGAAAGGAAATTATGCTGTAAAATACTGGTACACAGATTGGCAGAAAATTATTTATTCTTATCTGGATAAAATCATTGCACAGGGGTTCATGGGCATATATCTTGACAAGGTTGACGAATTTGAATACTGGTCAGACAGCACAAATCCAGACGGCCTAGTATGGTCAGAAGATTCTACAGCACTGTGGATGAGCCGATTTATCCGTCAGATAGCCAATTATGTCAGAAGCAAGGCTGGTGCAGATTTCTACATCATTCCACAGAATGGCGAGAAAATTTTAGAATATGATCCTGATTTAATTAACATTATCTCTGCCTGGGGCGTGGAAGATATGTTCTACAATGGGACAGAGGCATGGACCGACGATGATTGGCAATACATCCTGGATGAACGCATACCTAATATCAGAAAAGCACAGAACGCAAGCAAACCAATTTTTAGCGTTGACTATGTTGACAATGGCATTGGCTACTGGGGAGGTAACAAAGCACGTATTGACGACTATTACAGCAAATGCCACCAGTACGGCTATATCCCATACGCCGCACTAAAAAATAGAGCTCTGGACAAGATAAATATAATCAAAGGCTTGCAGCCATAGAGCCTTCATAAGTCCCAACAGAAGAATCAATATTTCTTCCTCAACTACCACCCCAAACTTCAAGAATCCGAAAACGTTTGAAACGATTTATCATATAAAAAATGAATTGTGCTAACTTTTTATCCTAATTTTATTTACACAAAAAACATAGAAAAACAACACAATGAAAAAGCCTAAGCTTAGTTTTTGGCAAATATGGAACATGAGTTTCGGTTTCTTCGGGATTCAGTTTGGATTCGCCCTGCAGACTGCTAATGTAAGCCGTATATTTGAGACGCTTGGAGCTCAGATTGACAAAATCCCTATATTGTGGGTTGCCGCACCAATCACAGGTTTAATTATCCAGCCTATCATAGGCCATTACAGCGATAGAACATGGACACGGCTCGGACGCCGCCGTCCTTATTTTCTTGTGGGTGCAATCTTGGCATCCACAGCACTTATTTTGATGCCCAATTCACCAGCTCTGTGGGTTGCAGCTGGTATGCTTTGGATAATGGATGCTTCTATCAACATCTCAATGGAGCCTTTCCGTGCATTCGTAGGTGATATGCTGCCCGAAGAACAGCGCACCGTTGGATTCTCTATGCAAAGCTTTTTTATTGGAACGGGCGCGGTAATTGCTTCAGCACTTCCTTACATTCTCACAGCACTTGGCGTAAAAAACACAGCACCTGCTGGACACATACCAATGTCTGTTAAGCTCTCATTCTATATTGGTGGTATAATCTTTTTCGGTGCCGTAGCATGGACTGTCTTTACTACAAAAGAATATTCACCCGAAGAACTTGAACAATTTGAAGATTCTGATTACAAAGTAGAAACCAAGTCTGAAATAAAAAACGCAGCCAAAGAAAAACGTTTATCTATAATTATTGGTGTCATATCTCTTCTGATAGGCATTATAACTGCTTATATCCTGTACCGATCCAAGGCACAAGGCGAAGTTTACATATTTGCCTTTGGCCTGATTACTTTTGCTTTTATGGAATTTCTGAATACTCTGTTAATAAAGCCGGGGCAAAATAGCGGATACGTGCAGATTATGACCGACTTGAATAATATGCCCAAGACTATGTGGCAACTTGCCATTGTACAATTTTTCTCGTGGTTTGCTCTTTTTTCAATGTGGATTTATACTACGCCTGCCGTGGCTCATCATGTGTTCAATGCTTTTGACCCGAAAAGCGCACAATTTCAGGCTGCTGCCAACTGGGTAGGAATTGCTTTTGCCGTTTACAATGGTTTTGCTGCGATATTCGCATTTCTTTTGATGTGGTTGGCTCGCAAGACCAATCGCAAAATCACCCACTCTATAGCACTTGCAGTCGGTGCAATAAGCTTTTTGTCAATATTTTTCATTCATGATAAATACCTTCTTCTTGTACCATTCGTTGGTGTGGGTCTGGTCTGGGCAAGTATTCTTGCTATGCCTTATGCAATTCTCACTGGCGCTCTTCCGGCAAACAAAATGGGAACATACATGGGCATATTCAATTTCTTTATCGTTATTCCGCAGATATTGGCTGCAAGTATCTTAGGTTTTCTGGTAAAAAAAGTCTTCCATGAACAACCTATCTATGCCCTAATGCTCGGTGGCATATCATTTCTCATTGCCGCAATAGCAATATTGTTCGTTCAGGACCGCAGTACACAAAAATCAATTTCTTAAACACAACAAAAACAAAACACCATGATACAAGGATGCATTTTCGACTTAGACGGAGTAATAGTGGACACAGCACGTTTTCACTTTCAGGCGTGGCAGGAACTGGCTCACGAACTAGGCTTTGAGTTTACAGAAAAAGACAATGAACGGCTTAAAGGTGTGAGCCGCATGCAATCCTTGGAAATATTGCTCGAAATAGGTGGTATCAAGGCAACAGAGGAAGAGAAAAAAGCTCTTGCTGACAGAAAAAACCAACGCTACCGTGAGCTTATCTCAACTCTTACACCACAAGACTTATTGCCAGGTGTCATGGACTTTCTATATCAGGCACGCAGACTCAATAAAAACATAGCCATAGCATCCGCCAGCAAAAATACGCCACTAATATTGGAACGCTTAGGTCTTTCTAATTTCTTTGACGCAGTGGTAGATGGCAACAAAATAACCAAAGCAAAGCCAGACCCTGAAGTCTTTATCACAGCTGCCAAAGAGCTGGGGCTCGTACCCGAGGAATGTGTTGTCTTCGAGGATGCCGTGGCCGGTGTCAAGGCTGCTCATCTGGGCGGCATGATTGCCATAGGAGTGGGGACAAAAGACCGACTCCCAGACGCTGACATAAACATACTTTCATTCCAAGGACTCAGATGTAAACATCTGCTTGAGCAAGTACAAAACAAAATAGAAATCTACTGATACCCAAAACTTAGCATAAAGACATGACTATTCTATCATACCAGCTGCCACTGTCTCATTTGTGCTCTCGTCTATGAGAATTACTGCGCCAGTCTGACGGTTTACCCTATATGGGTCAAAGAACAAAGGCTGTGCTGTACGTACCTTAATCCTGGCAATATCGTTCATTTTTATCTGCTTATCCTCAAAGTTCTTCTCCAGTGTGTTAATATCCAGTTTGTAAATAATATCCGTAATCATTGCCAACATCTCGGTTGTTGTATGACGCAGAATATACCGACCCTTAGTCTGCAATGGACGCTGATTAAACCAACAAATTTTCATTTCCACTTCATTTGACTGTTGTGGCAAGTTGTCAACAGGCACAATCATATTCCCGCGACTAATGTCTATATCATCAGCTACAGTCATTGTTACAGACTGCGGTGCAAAAGCATAATCAAGCTGACGGTCAGATAGATGTATCGATGTAATCTTGGTAGTAAGTCCAGAGGGTAAAATCATTACCTCATCTCCAACGTGAAAAACTCCACTTGCCAGACGGCCTGCATATCCACGGTAATCGTGCCACTCGTCGTTCATTGGTCGTACAACATACTGCACTGGGAAACGCGGATCTTTAAGATTCAAATCACTAGTAATATTGATATTTTCCAAAAGCCACAGCAGCGTAGGTCCGTCATACCAAGGCATATTCTGGCTTTTTTCCACAACATTATCGCCTTTCAATGCACTGATAGGAATAAAACGTATATCAGGCACTTCCAGTTTCTGCGAGATATTTTCATAGTCTTTCTTAATCTTTTCATAGACTTGTTGGTCATAATTAACCAGATCCATCTTGTTGACCGTAACGATGATATGTTTTATCTGCAAGAGCGAAGCAATATAAGAATGGCGCAGGGTCTGCTCTACCACACCATTACGAGCATCAATAAGGATAATAGCCAGATTAGCAGTAGAAGCCCCGGTTACCATGTTACGGGTGTACTGCACATGGCCTGGCGTATCTGCAATAATGAATTTTCGTTTAGGCGTATGAAAATACCTATATGCAACATCGATTGTAATGCCCTGCTCACGTTCGGCCTTGAGTCCGTCGGTTATCAATGCAAGGTTAATCTGTTCTTCGCCTCGGCGGATACTTGCTCTTTCGACGGCATCGAGCTGATCCTGAAAAATAGCCTTTGTATCATACAGCAAACGCCCAATCATAGTACTCTTTCCATCGTCAACACTACCAGCTGTAGTGAAACGAAGCAAATCCATTTCGAGGTAATTATTCAGCAGTTCATCGACCTTTTGCTTAATCTCTTGCTTGGATAGTTTTGTATGCTGTTCCATTGTGATTTACTTTTTTGATTTAATGATTTTCTTTTAGAAATAACCTTCGCGTTTACGGTCTTCCATGGAAGTTTCAGAGACCTTGTCGTCAAAGCGCATTCCTCGTTCAGTAGTGTTGGTTGTTGCAACTTCATAGACAATCTCCTCGACAGTAGAGGCCATAGATAATGTCAGTCCAGTTGTAGGAATATCGCCTATTGTACGACAACGCACATCACGCTCTTCGACCTTTTCATCGGGTTTGAGACGCATGAATGGTGCCCATGCCAGCCATACGCCATCTCGATTAAACACCTTGCGGCGATGGGTGAAATACAATGAAGGTAATTCTATCTGTTCCAAATAGATATACAACCAGACATCCAGCTCAGTCCAATTGGACAAAGGAAATACGCGAAAATGCTCACCCAAATGTTTACGTCCATTAAACAGATTCCACAGCTCTGGACGCTGGTTCTTCGGATCCCACTGCCCAAAAATATCACGATGAGAGAAAAAACGTTCCTTTGCACGTGCTTTTTCTTCATCACGGCGTGCTCCACCGAGAGCAGCATCTATTTTGTATTTCTCTATCATATCCAATAGAGTAATACTCTGAATGGCGTTTCTCGTACCATAGTAGCCAGTATCTTCTTTTGCCTTACCTTCTTTGATAGTGTCTTCGACGTATCCTACAAGCAATTTAACACCATATTTGTCAACAAGATAATCACGGAACTCAAGTGTCTCCTGAAAATTATGTCCGGTATCGATATGAAGCAACGGGAAAGGAACACGTCCTGGATAAAATGCTTTGCGTGCCAGGTGAAATAGCACTATCGAATCTTTACCGCCAGAAAACAAAAGCGCTGGATTGTCGAACTGTGCTGCTGTCTCACGGATAACAAAAATTGCTTCTGCTTCTAATTCACGCAAATGGTTTAGTCTATGTTGTCCGAGGTTCTCTAAGTTATCTATTTTTTCGGCCATAATGAGAATTTTTTATTTTTTATTCGTAGGGATAGATTTTATATTGAGTTTAATTTCCACATCTTCATCTTTAACATGCAGACCACATTCTTTTTTTGAGTTCTGTTCCCACCACCAACGGCCAGCTCTGATAGGTTCTCCTGGTTTAACTGGCCTTGTGCATGGTTGGCAGCCAATGCTTGGGTAACCCTTATCATGCAGCTCATTATAAGGTATAAGATTGTCATTGACAAACTTTTTAACCTTGTCCAGAGACCAATCATGCAAAGGGTTTATTTTGAAAACTTCATGTTTTGGGTCCCAATCGACCAATGGAACATGCTCTCTAGTGTCTCCTTGCCCACTTCTCAGTCCTGTTATCCAGCATTTTTTCCCCTTAAGAGCTCGCTCCAGAGGAAGGACTTTGCGAATATGACAACATTCCTTGCGATTTTCCACCGACTTATAAAAACTTAGCGGTCCTTTCTCTGTTAGTAATTCTTCCACAAGCTCTGTATCAGGGAAATATGCCTTAATAGTCTTCTTATATTTCTCAAGCGTCTTGTCCCAGACTTTGTAAGTCTCATGAAAAAGTCGGCCAGTATCAATTGTAAATACTTCTATATCAATATCATTAGAAAAAATAAAATGTGTAATCACCTGGTCTTCGTACTGAAATGATGTGGAAAAGACGACCTGACCAGGGAAGATTTCAACTAATTTCCTAAACAACTGTACCTGATTGAGTCCCTTTAAAGCCTGCTCTAATTCTTTGATTTCCATGATAGCACAAATTAAAAACGTTGTGCAAAGATAGAAAAAATAAACTCTTATTCAAGCTTTTCGGCTACATTATTAACTATAAATTCTAATTTTGACTTAGGTATCTGGCTATGATTATTCTGGGTCAAGTCCAGCTCTCCTATTCTCTTGAACCTTAACTTGCGCAGTTCAACAGCTCTAATTTTAACTAATTTATAATCGACTGGTGAGAAAATTGCCAAAAAATTTTTGTTATCAACGACACGAAACTGTGGAGTAAAATTTTCAGAACGTTTATATGCTTCTGTAGCAGACAAATACAAAGTATATTTAGGCAAAATATTCCTCTTTTTATTATCCAACATCTGTACCAGGTCTATTTCTGTAGGGCCAATAAAAGCAGACAAGGAATTCTGATTTTTATTCCTTAGTATCAATCTTTTAGCAGGAGTATTATCAGTCATTCCCAGTGCAGTCAAATCTTTATAATATCCACTACTAGAATGACGTATATCTGTAAAGCCCAGAGAGGAAAAAAAAGTTTTAGCTCTGTGAATATCATCTACATTAATAATAACGCCATAAAGGCCTTCGGGAGCATCATCTTCCACGATCTGGTAAAAATTCGCCTCACTATCTGAGAGCCAATAACAAGCCTTGTCAAAATAAGTATATGAAAGTTTTGAGACAAATGATTCCTGATCGATTTTAAGCTTAAGATAATGCTTCTGAATATCCTTTGTTCTGATTTTAAGTGCTAAAGTTCCTAAAAAAGATAATGTGGGGCGCTGAAAATTTCTATTGCCACCATACAACTCCTGTGAAAGAATAATCGGCACCCCACCCTGTGTATTTAAAACGAAAGATAATTTCTCTGTGGAATGACTGCTCTCATAGAAAAAATCGCTCCAAACGCGTGAATATCCTATCATCTTTTTTATCCAACCCTTGGAATACCCATATTCCTGTACTGGTATTTTAACTCCCAGAAGTCCAGAGAATTTCATGACTTTTTCTTTATAGACTCCAATATGGCAATGACTTGATTTTGTCTTTATATATGCCCTTTATATCAATGATTAGTCCCTTGCCACCTTCGAGCATGTCTCTAAAATCTTGTTCAGTATAATTTCGATATTCATTATGATTCACGCCTACAACAATGGCATGATAATGATTCTTTCTTATTTCATTGTCTAAGGTAATACCATATTCATGTTCCACTTCTCCTGGGTCTGCTTTGGGATCAGCAACCTGTACATAAATATTGTAATCCTTGAGCTCATTGACAATATCCACGATCTTCGAGTTTCTAATGTCTGCAACATTCTCCTTAAAAGTAACCCCAAGAACCAAGATATTTGCGCCTCCGACTGGCAAATCATTTTTGGCGAGTAATTTAACCGTATTATTAGCCACATACAAACCCATATCATCATTCAATGCACGGGCAGAAGACAGCAAATAAGGCTCATAACCATATTGACGTGCTTTAAAAATAAGATAATACGGATCAACACCTATACAGTGTCCACCGACTAATCCGGGCGAAAATTTGAGAAAATTCCATTTTGTCCCAGCAGCATTTATCACATCATAAGTATTGATATCCAGGTAATTAAATATCCGAGAAAATTCATTCATGATAGCAATATTCACATCACGCTGTGTATTTTCAATTATTTTGGCAGCCTCGGCAACACGAATAGACGCAGCTTTGTATATACCCGCCCCAACAATCTCTTCATAAACTCGGGCAATATTCTCTGATGATTCCTCATCACACCCAGAAGTTATTTTAACAACACTTGTCAATGTATGTACTTTATCTCCAGGATTTATTCTCTCTGGCGAATAACCTACTTTGAAATCTTCAATATACTTAAGTCCAGACTCTCGCTCCATCACAGGGACACAATCTTCCTCAGTACATCCTGGATAAACCGTAGATTCAAAGACTACATAGTCCCCTTTGTTCAGATACTTCCCAACTAGAGAGCAAGCACCCAAAAGTGGCGATAAATCCGGCTGACGATGATGATCAATAGGGGTGGGGACAGCCACAATATAAAAATTCACATCTCCCAGGTCATCCGGGTTTGAAGTAAATTTAATATTAGTTCCGTCAAATTTCTCTGGTTCTACCTCACCAGCAGGGTCTATTTTATTTTTCAGTTTTTCTACAACACTGGGCTTAATATCAAAACCTATAACTTCAAATTTGCGCGCAAACTCCAGTGCCAGAGGTAAGCCCACATATCCTAAGCCTACCACAGCCATTTTTGCACTCCCACTTTTAAGTCTGTTATACATAATTAAGCTGTTTTTATTTTTACTTTTGCAAATGAAATGATTTTTTTTGAATTTTATAAATAATTACTCTTTTTTGTATAAACAAATTTGATGAAAAATTTTTATTCTATTTCAATGTGGCAAGAGAAAGATAAGATACAGAAAATCAAAGAAAAGCACCAAGAAGTATCAGAGCTATTCAAAATAATGAGGGATAATAATATTGCGGGTAGCTATGTAGGTCCATTCGATAAATACATATTAATCAGCATGGCTCAAAGCCTTAAAAATAAAGTTACAAATAGCATTACTCAGTCAAAAAAATTCTTCAAGATATTCATAGAGCTTGCTAGCAATATTTCCTATTATTCTTATGAAAAAGAACATGGCCAGGGAAGTGGTATAATTATGATTAATGAATATGACAACTATTTTACAATTAATACAGGGAACATCATTAATTCTAATAGTAAAGAGCATATACAAAACAAATGTGAGCTCATAAATAAACTCAATCATGAGGAACTAAGAAGATTACGGCGATACTTATTACACCTCCCAGCATACAACGAAAATAGCGGGAATGTTGGTCTCGTACAGATATCCCTCATCGCTAAAACTAAACTTAATTACTTTTTTATTCCCCTTGATAATGAAAATTCTAAATATTTTTATATAATTTCGGGAACATTAAGTAAATCTCTTGACTAAATGACAAAACTAAAACACACATATCTTTTTTTAATAGCTCTATTTCTGAGTTTTAGTGGATTTACCCAAAATATTTTATTCGTTGGCCATCCCAAAATCTTACATTATAATAAGCTTGACTTTAATGCAAATAACCAGAATTGGAGCTGCTTGCAAGACAATCGTGGATACATGTATTTTGCTAATTCTGAAGGGATAGTCATATTTGACGGTCAGTCCTGGACTAAAATTGAGTTACCAAATACTGTAGCAGCTACTTGTCTTACCAAAGATGATAGCGGTAGAATATATGTTGGCGGAGAGAATAATATAGGTTATATAACATGCGACTCTGTTGGTGATTTCAAATTTGTCAACTTTCCTTTCATTCTAAAAAGAAAATTTAGTGATATATGGAGATTATCATTTATTAGCCCACATTATTTAGCATTCTTTGCTCAGGATTCTCTTTTCATTTATAACCTTCAAAACTCAAAGCTAAAATCTGTAGGGCTGAAAAACTACTACGGACTTTTCACAAAAATCAACAATCATGTTACTGTCTTTGGCCCTTATAAGGCTGGATACATCATTCCTAACGGGAAACAACAGCTTACAAAAATAAATCTCGGTAACCTTATTAGCCAGAAAAAACATTTAATTGTAAACGATTTAATAGAGGCTTTTGGGGACAAAATTTTTTTACTAAGATTAGATTCGATGTTTCTATTAGACAAAAATTTCAATATTCTAAAAAAATCCAAAGCCCCTGTCCACTCATATACCCTCTCTCGCGCTGCTAATGACAATTATATTTTTCTAAACTACCCAAGAAAAGGATTGTATGTATTAGACAAAAATCTGAATATAATTGACTTGCTTGACAAGAAAGATGGTCTGAGTTTCAACAGAAATAATGACATTTTCATTGACTCATACAACAATCTCTGGGCAGCATCTGATAATGGCATTGACTATATAATAATAAATTCACCACTGTCATATCTTGACCAACTTTTTGAATTCGACCGCACACGCAATGTCTGTCATTATAAACACAAATTTTATTTCCTCTCTGGCTTTGTTGTCAAATTTTCACCTGACTCAGTCTTGCTAAATCCCCTGAAATCATACAAAACAACCTATGTCGTCAAAGGAAGTCAGGGAAGAAACTGGAATGTTACTAAACTTGGCCAATTTTATTTTCTTTCTCATAATCCAGATATTCTAAGAATCGAGGGCACTCAGGCTAAATATCTAAATCTTTTTAGAACTAATGTATGGGATATTAAACAAATTCCAGGAACTAAAAAAGTACTGATTGGGACTAATAATGGCGGATATATAGCTAATATACATGATACTACATTAGATAGCGTCCACAAAGTTATAAATGGGAATTTAAGATATTTTATTTTAGATAAAAACCAAAAACTTTGGGCAAATATAATACAGGATACAGCATTCTATGCTAGAATTGGCTTTAACAAAAATTTCACCAAAGCAAAAATAGAAAAAATTTATACCCAAAAAGACGGAATAGAAAGCCCATACACACTCACAACATCTTATGACAGATTTAATAACCTGATAATTACTTCTGACAACAAGACAATAAAATATTTAGATCGCAGCAAAGACAAATTTGTCCCACTAACAGACATAACAAAACATTTTCAGAAAAAAGGAGACGAATTGTATTTCATAGACGTCGATTCTCTGGGGAATTATTGGATCAACTATGTAAATGTTAATAATATAAAAGCACTGAAATATAGGGTCTACCTTTTTAGACATGTAAAGAATAAACTAGTATTTGAACCTTACTATACTAGCTCAGCAGTTTATCGTGATTATGCCCTACGAAACTTTACTTATAATAAACGTTTTGTTTTTATCCCAAATACTGAAGGTCTTGTCATTTTTGATTACAAACACAAGATAGATACAAATAAATTCAGATTTAATATATACCTTGAAAAAATTGTTTCTACAAAAGACAACAAAATAATATGGGCTGGCAATACGTTATCAAGCAGTGGACTATTAACATCTGTTCCACCAAAGAATGCACAGCTTCCATACAAACATAACGGTCTAGCTTTTTATATCGCCGCCCCATTCTTCGAAAACTCACACTCTATTCAATTTTCATTCTTCCTCAAGGGACTTGACAAAAACTGGACACCTTGGACAACTGCAAATTACCGTGAATATACATTTCTCAGGGAAGGCAAATACACACTACAAGTTAAAGCAAAAAACATCTACGGCGTACAATCGCCTATACTTAGTTATAACTTTGCAATATTACCACCTTGGTATAGATCTACACTGGCATATATAGTTTATGCTCTCTTATTTTTTAGCGCGATAATTATAGGCATAAGACTATACACTTACAATCTTCGCAAACGAAACGAGAAGCTCGAAAAGCTTGTGCACGAAAGAACAAAAGAAATAGAGATGAAAAACGTCGAATTAGAGCAACAAAAAGAAGAAATACAAACGCAGGCAGAAGAATTGGCCGACGTTAATCAACAATTGCAAAAGCTTTCGCTCATTGCCGAGAGAACTGACAATGCTGTATTGCTTACTGACAAAGACGGGAACTTTATATGGGTAAATCCTGGATTTACACGTATATTTGGCTACACATTAGAAGAACTCAAAACATTTATTAGCCCTAATATCATAAGTCAGAGGACACCTGAAGATATAAAAAAACTAATACACAAAAGCCTGAAAGAACGCGAAACAGTCGAATATGAGGCCGAGTTCACTACAAAAGACAGACGCAATATATGGGTACATACTACACTCACACCAGTACTGGACGAAAATAATGAAGTCGTCAACCTTATTGTTATAGACTCCGATGTCACAAAAATCAAAGATGCGGAACAGAAAATACGCGTACAAAACGAAAGTATAAAGGGAAGTATTCGATATGCACAAGCCATCCTAAGTAGTATATTGCCGTTACAAGAAGAATTTGAACAGTTCTTTGAAACTTTCATCTTGTTTAAGCCACGTGATATTGTTTCAGGAGACTTCTATTGGATATCCCCATTGTTTAAAAATGGGAATACCAGTCAACAATGTCAGTTTAAACATCCTAAACTCAAAGATGGCGACTACTTATTTATTTCTGTCATCGACTGTACAGGACATGGCGTTCCTGGTGCTTTTATGTCAATTATTGGCAATAGATTATTAGACAATATTATTAACCAGAGAAAAATTCATAATCCTGCTGCTATTTTTGAAGAAATGGACCAAAATCTGGCAGAAATATTCAAGCACATAGAAGAAAGTCATAGAGATGGTATGTCCGGGACCCTCTGCCGACTCGATCATATTTGCCAAGACCAAAGACCTGTCGTTAAAGTTACTCTCACTGGTGCCAAAGCAAACATATTTGTCTATAAGAAAAAAACTAACAAACTCACTCTTATCAAAGGCGTTCGCCGTACAATCGGACAAAGATTCATACGTAACGTAAAATTCGAAAACCAAACATTTTATTTAGAAAAAGATGACATAATCTTTTTATTCACAGACGGATACAAAGATCAAAATAATAAAGAACGAATAAGATTAGGCATCAAAAAATTCAAAAACATCTTGCTGCAAAATATAGACCTTCCAATGAAAGAAATAGGTAAAACACTAGAGACAGAACTTAATAAATGGATGGAAGGAACAGAACAAAGAGACGATATTACTGTCCTGGGAATAAAAATTAAAGACCTTTGATGCTTCGGCTAATTGACCTAAATATCGGCTACACAAACTCCCTGCTTAAGCAAAACTTCTCCTTCTCTACCTGCTCTCCCAGTCTAATAGCATTAATAGGCGACAATGGGACAGGAAAAACAACACTACTCAAAACAATTGCCAGGATAAAAAGACCTTTAAATGGACAGGTACTTACATTAAAGAAAAACATACATCAGCTTTCACCTCACCAGTCTGCTCGCTTAGTAAGCATAGTACTATCATCTTTCCCCTTTCATCTGAACCTTACTATAACAGAAATACTCAAACTCACCCGCAGCTCAGTACACGGTCAAATCGACAATGCTCTTATAGACCAAATAGCATACGAACTGGGAATAACAGATATTCTGAACAAACAATTCTCTGCACTTAGCGACGGACAAAAACAAAAAACAATGATTGCTCGCGCACTGATACAAGATACACCCATTTTGCTGCTGGACGAACCATTTTCACACTTGGACTACAAAAATAAAACCCTGTTAATCAACCAACTAAACAAACTTAAACACAAAAAGCTTATAATATTCTCAACCCACGATGAGCTCAGCATTATCAATGCAGATATTGTCTGGCATCTTGATAATAGAAAAATTAACATACTTAGCACACACAACTTCCTGATAAATTCAAATACCTTAAAAGACTTTTACAATTTTTATAATATCCAAATCGTTAATAATGGGAAAAAAGTTTGAAAAACCTTACTGCTATGAAAAAACTCCTTGCACTTATTATTACATTTTCTCTTTTGACGACAACCTTTGCACAAGACAAACATTGGGATAAAGCTCTCAACTATTATAAATCAGGTCAATACGACAAAACTATCGAATACTCTCTGAGAAACATAGACCGCTCCAACTCTCGCGCCGGGCTATTTTATCTCTTAGGACTAAGCAACTTCCATTTAGGCTCGCATCTAACAAAACCAGCCGACAAATTAGTCAGAATAAAAAAAGCAGTAAACTACGTCTATCAAGGTCAACGTCTGGACAAAGATTCTACTTATTACAAATTTATCAGTCATGACCTTGCTATCTTTCGTGATAGTATCTACTCTTACATGAAATACTACGATTCACTCAAAGACACAAGAAATACACGCTTCTTTGCCCAGTCTATTGCTTCTCTTTATCACGACACCACTGATATTTATCACCAACTATTTGACCCTAAGCCTATTCTGCACCAGCCAAGCCTGAGAGAAAAACAGCAAGCTCTAGTAGCTTCATACAAAGGCCAGACTAATATGACCGATGCTCTGGGACGTAGGCAAGGCATGTGGATAGAAAAATATCCTGATGGCACTATAAAATACATGATTTACTTCAAAGACGGACATCCGGCCGGTACCTTTAAACGTTTTTATCCTAATGGCCAATTACAAGCAGATTTGAAATATGAAATAACAGGACATCGTGCCGCTGCAATATTTTATGATCAAGACGGACATAGACTGGCAATGGGATACTACTATGACCGCAAACGAGACAGCCTCTGGCAATTCTTCGTTGACGACACAATTGTAATACGAGAAATAACTTACAAAAAAGGACTGAAAAACGGACCTGACCGAATTTATTCCTATTACTACTACCCAAATCTTTTACGAGAACGTTACTGGAAAAACGACACTCTCGATAGCGTAGCAGTTGATTACTATTACGACGGAACACCAAAATCATTCCGTTACTACAAACATGGTAAACTTAATGGCCCCTTCACCTTGCTCGACTACAACGGAAAAGTAAAAATCAAAGGACAATATGTCAATGATTACATGGAAGGTAATTGGCTATTCTACAACCCTAACGGCACCATAGATACCGTAAAATACCATCTGGGACAGAACACAAATCCGACTATGACAGAAGCAGAAAGTAAAATCCTAAAAGCAATGGACCAAGCAAAAGGACGCTATCCCGAACCAGCAGAAATGTTCAAAAAACAGTTTGGACTGCAAGATTGGTAAAGATCCTATGCACATCATCTCCCAAAAATATAGTCCAAATTTTAATAATTGTAAGGCACTAGAAGCTTTTAGTTTTTTATCAAACTGAGTAACAATACACTACCGTTTATCAATCTATATATTATTTCGTTGTTTTTTAGCACTTCATAAACCTTAACAATTTAATGACTTTCGTTGCACTTCAAAAATTAAATTAAGTAAGCATAATGTCTCTTATTTTTGTAAATAAGACAAAATATTGCATAGATGGGAAAAAATATTATATTTGTGTATATATAATTAACTATCAATAAGTCTGATATGCAGTCTTTATCTATTATTAATACTCAAAGTATTTATGAAAAGAGTTTACAAGCTTCGCATAGAAAAGACCTTGGGATATTTCTTACAAATAATATTAAAACTATAGATG
>JALWCU010000359.1 GCA_027015275.1 Bacteroidales bacterium
AAAGTCCAAAAATTATTTGCCAGAGGGATAAGCGTCAGACCCAGTGCACCTATACTAGCGCCTGTAACTACCAATGCAAATTTATTCCATTTGTCTGCCAATATACCAAAGAGTCCTTGCAAAGCTGCCATGAAAACTATATTAGTAGTGAGTATCACACCAATACCAGAGGCAGAGATATGTATCTTGTGTGCCATTAGAGGCATAAATGACATGACACCGCCTCGGCCCATAGCATTTATAAAACGATAAATCAATAGTCCTTTGAGCGTGTCGCTGGCAAAAATTTTCTTGAATGAAATATGCTGTTTCTTTTTCTTACTTTGCTTATGAATGTTTACGTTGGGCAGCAAGAATAATGTCAGTAAAAACGATATTCCAGTGAGGACCGCCATAGCGATGAATACGCTATTAAACCCATAAGCATCGTGCAGCACACCGCCTATCAGTGGTCCAGAGCCCATACCCAGGAAGAAAGCAATATTAAATGTTCCCATTCTACGGCCTTCCTTGCCTTCTTTTGCAGTCTCACCCACATAAGCCATTGTGATGGGTATGACCATTGCTGAAGCAAAACCATGAATAAAACGAACTAAGGTCAATGTCCATACAGACCTTGCTGCAATATAAAGTAGCGAGATTATTGTGTACAAAAGTAAGCCGCTAGTAATAAACTGCTTGCGGCCATGTTTATCAGAAATCTTCCCAACAATTGGCATGAAAATAGCCCGCGCCAAAGAGAAACCTGCAAATATAAGCCCCAGCCATATACCAGTAGCTCCCAGATTTTGCGCATAAATTGGCATCAGTGGACTGACAATAGCCAGCCCCAGCATAGCCGTGAATACAGCTATAAACAAAACATTGAAAATTCTCCTTGACAAACTATCCATAGGCTCAAACCTTTGTGAAAAAGACGTCCAAAATAACCAAAAATTAAACAAGCGTGCAAATTGAACCAAGACCATGCAAGAATATTACCCTACTGTAACTTGAATGAAACGCTACTTGATTATTCATGCCAGGTGTGAAGAGTGATTTCCTGTCCGTCAAAGACAGCATAAGTGTTTTTTAGCATCCATTCGCCCAGGACTGTGAGTTTGCTATTGCCTAAGGTCATTTGGTAAGCCAGATGTCTATGCCCAAATACATAATAATCAGCATTGTAGCCGTTGTGCTGTAGCCAATGTACATATTTGATTTGTTTTTCTTGCCCAGGGTTAAGGTCTTCTGTAATAATATATTTATCACGGCGCTGAGAGAAAGAAGTGGCAATTACTGTTGCAAGATTAGGATGAAGCAGTCCGGCGTAAAGTTTTTGTGCTATACGGCAACGAAAAAATTTTGTCATTGCACGGTATATCCATGATTCGAAAGGTGTCTGATCCCCATGCTCAATCAAGAATTTTTTACCCTCAATTATTTGAATTTCCCGTGTACGATGTAGTTTTAGCCCAAGTTCTTTCTCCAAATAGCCAAATGTCCAAATATCGTGATTGCCAATATAAAAATGTATTTCCACACCACTATCGCTCAGCTCAGCCAGCTTTCCCAGGAATCTTACATAATATTTTGGAACAACATGACGCCATTCAAACCAAAAGTCAAAAATATCACCCACAAGATGAACTTGCTTAGCGTCTTTTCTGATCGAATCCAGCCAGCTGACAATCATTTCCTCTCTTCGGCGGCTCGTCTTATAATCCGGGTAGCCAAGATGAAAATCAGAAGCAAAATAATACATACGAAAATACTTATAAGCCAAACATATATAGCAATATACCAACAACGAATGCTACAAAGATATTAATACCTTTCATAACTAAAAAGCTTTTCCAGCTCTCTGCTAGCAGCGGCAAAGAGCCATGACCATCCTGTGAAATAGAATTAGCAACAACAATACTCATTGGCACTATACCCTGGGACATAAGGATTATGAAAATTAGATGTGGACCCGACTCTGGTATTATTCCTATGAGTACTGCTATTAGTAAAACCAAAAGATAATACTTGCTGGCAAGGCTGGACAATGTCTGTTCAGTGATATGCAGATAGGGCATTATTATTTTGAGAAAAAAAAGGATGCCGAATATCCACAGGAAAATCTTGCCAAGGTGTCGGACGACAATATGCTTCCAAATATGCTGCTTTAGGAAATGCTCAGGTACTGTGATAACTACAAAGAGACCAAAGGCAAAGATAAGTATCAGTGCATCACGAAAATACCATTTATCGGGCTCTATGAGCTTGAAAGCTTCGAGCAGAATGAGCAAGAGTAAACTGACTGCCAGGGTTAGACGGTAAATGCTTATGTCTCTGAGATTATTTAAAATTTTATGCTTATCAAAACAGTA
>JALWCU010000360.1 GCA_027015275.1 Bacteroidales bacterium
TCAAATTCCGTGGCATGAACGTGTATGACAAGTGGTTTACCCGATACTCGCTTGGCTTCTACTCCTGCCAGATATGTGAGCCAGTCATGTGCATGTATCAAATCAAAGTCATTCATCATGGCTATTTCTCTGGCTACAATAGCATAATTGATTACTTCCTGGAACAGGGCTCCTTGGTATCCGCCAGAGAATGAGAAACGAATTTTTTGTGCCACCTGCTCTATTTCCTCGCCGCTAATGCTTGCTGCGTTTACTTCTCCTTTTTCTGTGAACAAAATTTGACCTTTATCGTTAATGATCAAGTCTTTTTCATTTATACCGAGCATTCTCAAATATTCGCTGAATGTTTCTGGCGTGGAATAGGCAAGCAAAGGGGAATTAACCTCAATTTTTTTTATTTTGTCCCATATTTCGTGCTCTTGGAAAATACTTTTTTTATTTGTCTCGATGAGCTTAGAAATTTCGTCTAATGAAGAGAAGTTCTGTTGTGGAATTTTCTTTTTTGTAAGAATTCGTACTGGCACAGAGTCGGCGCTGATTAAGTTTGCAATGCTTGTATCTTCGCCGCCAAAGAGTCGCGGCACAACAAAGGTTATTTTCACGCCCAGGTGGGAGAGTGCTTTTGTTAGCCCATAACTTGCAGTGCCAAGGCCTCCGCTAATATGTGGTGGAAACTCCCACCCGAAGATAAGAACTCTCATTTTTCTTCAAAGGCTTTTTTAAAGTTTTCAATAATGTATTTGATACGCAGCACTTCTGAGACGCTCCAAGCTTGAGACACTGCGCCACGTGGATTGTGTGGTGCGTCTCCATCAAAAATTTCGGAAATAGTGCCTATTGCGGCTTTGGTCATCTCTTCCTCGAAGTTGTGATACATTTTTTCAGCTAGATGCAGGCCGCTCCTTTCGTTAACACGCAGATAACCTTCTATGAAGTGGCTCAGCTGCCATACCCAGACAGTACCTTGATGATAAGCCAGGTCTCTTTGTTTTTGCTCACCAGAATAAATACCAATGTACTGAGGATCATTTGGTGAAAGACTTCGTAAGCCTTTTGGTGTAAGTAATTGTTTCTCAACCACCTTTAGTACACGATTCATTTGCTCGACAGTAAGCATAGAGTAGGGCAGAGAAGTGGCTATCACCTGGTTTGGCCTAATTTGTATGTTTATTTGTTCATTATTTACGTAATCTGCCAGATAGCCGGGACTTGGAGACCAGAATTTCTCCAGGAAAGATTGTTTTGTCCTTTCAGGTATTGACTGCCAATGATTTATAAATTCCTGTTCTCCTTTGTCTCTCGCTAACTCTAAGGCATACATCACAGCATTATACCATAAAGCTTGTATTTCTACTGGATAGCCATGTCTGGGGGTTACTGGTTCGCCATTTACAATAGCATCCATCCAGGTTAGAGCCTTATTTTCTGCTGCTGCCCAAATTAGACCATTATCATGCATTTTTATATTATAATGTGTACCAGCACGATAAGAGTTTAAAATTTGGCTAATGTTTTTCCAATACTTTGCTAAGATTTTTTTTCTGTTGCCAGTGTGATAGTCTAATTGCTGTATAGACCAGACATACCAGAGCGGAGCATCTACAGAATTCATGTCAGAACCTTCGTACATTCCAGCATTCGGGAAGAGTCCATCCTTGAGATGTGTGCTCATAGTATCAAGTACTTTCCATGCTTTATCTACCATTCCAGTAGCTATTGTCAGTCCTGGTAGTGAAATGAAAGTATCTCTTGCCCACACGCCGAACCACGGAAAGCCTGCTATGATGTAAAGATTTTTGTCTCGTTGGACAAAAAATTGCTCTGCTGCATTTTGCAGATTGTTTTCAAAAGATGTCCTGGGTATACGTTTTTTGACCTCCAGAGTAAATTTACGTTTTAATTGGTCTGGATTGGCTGGGGCTGTTCCCACAGAGAAAACAACACTTTCGCCTTTTTTTAGTTCAAATTCAAAGAAGCCTATGCTGTATAGGTCTTCTTGAAAATCATAACCTCGTTCCCTTTCTACTTCGTATTCTATGCTGTAGTACCAGTCGGGTGCATGTATATAATCGAATTTCTTGGACGCTTGCAGGTGAAGGTATGGATATGCTTCGTACATGCGATATTTTATGCCATTGTCTATGAAATCAACTTTTGGAATGACATCAAAGTTTGCTTTGCTTAGTTTATGGCGCTGACGGAATGCAAAAAAAGGTTGAAGTCTCAGCTTAGTAGCACTGTGGGCATCCAAAAGTGTGTAACGAAACATTATCCTCTCCTCGTTTTGTGCTAATATTGCCTCTTTCTTTAGCTTAACTCCACCTACGCGATAAATATGTGTCGGTATTG
>JALWCU010000361.1 GCA_027015275.1 Bacteroidales bacterium
ATTTAGAGCTATCCTCTGAGCGAGTCTCAGAGATTTTTGGCATTAATGTTTTTGACACAGCAACGATGCAGAAATATGTTTCTCATCGAGCTTATGAGAGTTTGTTAAAGTCAATACGTGAGAATACCAAGATACAACGCACTGACGCCGATGAGATAGCAGCCGGCATGAAGGCATGGGCTATCGAAAGAGGTGCAACACATTACACCCATTGGTTTCAGCCACTGACTGGTGCTACAGCCGAAAAGCATGATTCGTTCATAGATTTTGATTCACATCGCAAGCCTTTTGAGAACTTTGATGGCCGAGAACTTGTTCAGCAGGAGCCAGATGCTTCCAGTTTCCCAAGTGGTGGTATTCGTAGTACTTTCGAGGCTCGTGGTTATACTGCTTGGGATGCTTCATCGCCTGCCTTTATAATTGGTGACACTCTGTGTATTCCTACTATTTTTGTTTCTTACACTGGCGAGGCTCTTGATTATAAAACTCCATTGCTTAAGGCTCTTAGTGCTTTGAACAAAGCTGCCACTGCTGTTGCTAATTATTTTGATACTTCTGTTGGTCATGTGTATGCTACACTTGGTTGGGAACAGGAATTTTTCCTTGTTGATGAGGCTCTTTACCTTGCTCGTCCAGACCTTGTTCTCACAGGTCGTACTCTAATGGGACATTCCTCGTCAAAAGACCAGCAGCTCAATGATCATTATTTTGGAGCTATTCCAGAGAGAGTAAAAAGGTTTCTTATACACCTGGAGATTGAAGCTCTCAAGCTTGGAATACCAATAAAAACGCGACATAATGAAGTGGCACCAGGTCAATTCGAGATTGCACCAATCTTTGAAGAGGTAAATATCTCTGTTGACCATAACTTGCTGATTATGGCATTGATGCAGGAAATTGCAAGAATCCATAGATTTAGGGTACTTCTTCACGAAAAACCTTTTAAAGGCATAAATGGTTCTGGTAAGCATAACAACTGGTCTTTGATGACAGATACTGGAATTAACCTACTTAAGCCTTGCAAAAAGCACACTGGCAATTTGATGTTTCTAACTTTTCTTGTTAATGTCATTAAGACTGTTTACGACAGTCAGGACCTGATACGTGCATCTGTTATGACTCATAGTAATGCACATCGTCTTGGCGCTCATGAAGCTCCACCTGCTATAATTTCAGTTTTTATTGGCAAACATTTGACTCAGGTTGTAAAGAAATTAGAACGCCTTGATGGGCCAGATGATGAGAGTGAAATAGAAAAATCTTTGGAAATAGATCTGGGTAATATTCCGGAAATCCTGCTTGACAACACAGACAGAAACCGTACATCGCCCTTTGCTTTTACCGGGAATAGATTTGAATTCCGTGCTGTAGGTAGCCAGACAAATTGTTCTTCACCAATGATTGCACTCAACACAGCGCTTGCAGCACAGCTGAGTCAGTTTAAACAAGAAGTTGACCATCTGCTGAATAGTGGGAAAGACAAGGAATCGGCTGTTCTGGAAGTACTTGGTAAATATATCAAACAATCTAAGAATATTCTTTTCGAAGGCAATAACTATTCTGATGAGTGGAAGGATGAAGCAAAGCATAGAGGCTTGAGTAATATTACAAATGTACCTGAAGCTATGCAAGCTTATCTGAGGCCAGAGACAATTCAGCTTTTTGAAAGCACAGGTGTACTGACAAAGAAAGAAATCCAGGCACGATATAATATTTTGATGGAGAATTATGTGCTAAATACACAAATAGAAGCACGTGTGCTCGGTGACTTGGCTATAAATCATATTATTCCAACAGCCGTGAAATATCAGAATGATTTGCTTGATAATGTATTGAAAATGAAACAATTGTTCCCAGACCAATTGGAAGAATTAGCTGGCAATAGGCTTGATATTATCAAAGAAATTTCCATGCGAATAAACGAAATTAAAAAGCTTGTTGGCGAAATGGTAGAGAAACGGAAATCGGCTAATAAGATAGAGGATATAACTCAAAAGGCTATTGTCTATTCCAGTGAGATTAATCCGTATCTGGATAAAGTACGATACCATATTGATAAGCTCGAGCTCATTGTTGATAATACGATGTGGCCGCTGCCAAAATATCGAGAGCTTCTGTTTCTTAGATAAACTACCTGCAAGGCTGTCTCATCCCTGTGAGACAGCCTTTTTTGTTTATTAGCATCAAACACTTAAATATTAAATAGCATGAAAACAATACTAAAAACAAATTTCCAGCTCCCCGGGCAAACTAAGTTTTACCGTGGCAAGGTACGGGATGTATATACTATTAACGATTCTCTAATGATTATGGTAGCCACTGACCGCATCTCAGCGTTTGATGTGGTTCTTCCTCAGGGCATACCATTTAAGGGTCAAATACTCAATCAGATAGCAGCACGCTTTCTGGATATGACAGCGGCAATAGTGCCCAACTGGAAGCTTGCCACACCAGACCCTAATGTAACCGTGGGATTGCGGTGTGAGCCTTTGCCTATAGAGATAATTATTCGTGGCTATATTACTGGTAGTGCTTGGCGTGCTTACGAGCAAGGGCAGAGAATTATTTCAGGTGTTAAGCTCCCGGCTGGTCTCAGAGCAAACCAGAAGCTGGACAGTCCTATTATAACACCAAGTACAAAGGCCACTGAGGGCCATGACGAGGAAATTAGCAAGCAGGAAATTATTGATCAGGGACTGGTATCGGCTGATATTTACGAGCAAATTGAACAGAAGACTTACAAATTATTCGCGTATGGACAGAAGTATGCAGCAAGCCGTGGACTGATATTAGTTGATACAAAATATGAGTTTGGTGTGCGTGATGGGAAAGTATATTTAATTGACGAAGTTCACACGCCAGATTCGTCTCGCTACTGGTATATGGAAGATTATGACAAGCGTTTTGCACAGGGACAGCCGCCTCGTCAGCTGTCAAAAGAGTTTGTCCGTCAATGGCTTATGGATAATGGTTTTATGGGACGGGCTGGCGAGAAAATGCCAGAGCTGACCGAAGAGATTATACGGGATATAAGTAATAGATACATAGAGCTTTACCAGCAATTGATAGGAGAACCATTTGTGCCAGAGCAGTCAGACAATCCCCTCAGGCGTATCGAAGCGAATATATTGCATTATCTGGCAAAGGAGTGAATATCTGTTTAGAATCCTAGTCGAAATAATATGTCAAAATTTTATTTGAATATCGCTGATTTTGTATTAAAGTTGGGGAGTAATAGCACTTTTTTTGTATGTTTGTATTAGAGCAAAATCCAGGATAATGAAGAAACTGTTTATAATATTTCTGGGTCTGTGTATGTTCACAGCAATAAATGCGCAAAATTCTGATTCACTGCTCAATATGTATCAAGCTTATGTTGACAAAGGGCAAAATGAGCAGGCTATAAAAGTGTTGCGTAAGCTTGTAAAATATTGGTTAGACGTAGATCCATTGCTGGCTTCACAGTATGCTGCTATGGAAAATCAGCTGGCTAAACAAATAGGGGACAGCATATTAGTAGGTCAGTCTTTGAATGATATAGGTATGTCGTATCTCATGCAGAAGACTTATTTTATGGCCACAGAATCTTTTTTCAAGGCCTATGATATTTTTCAAAGATATGGTGATAAGAAAAATCTGGGTTATACTCTTCTGAATATTGGTAAAGCATATCTGGAGCAGGGTATTGGTGATATAGCAGAGACGAAATTTAAGTTGGCTAAAGAGACCTTTGAGCAGATTGGTGATAAATATGGTATAGCACTTTCTTTGCAGTATTTAGGTTTGGCTAATTTAAAAAGCGATGAGCAGCATGCTGTTAAATATTTGCAGCAAGCCATTGCTTTGTTGATACAGCTCAATGATCAGCATTCCCTTGCCCAGACCAAGCTCATTTTGTCCAAAGCTTTTTATGAGATAGGAGAAAATGATAGTTCTATTACTTATTCCAGGCAAGCATTACAATATTTTGAGACTACACATTCGCAGATAGAAATAGCTAAATGTTATCTTCTTTTGGCCAAAAATTACTATGATTTAGGCAATTACCACTCGTCATACTCGTATGGTTTGCGCGCTCTGCGTATTTTTCAGAACCTTAAGATAAATGAAAAAATTGCGGATGTTTATCTATTGTTCGCAAAAATACACTGGGAAAAGGGAAGGCTTGATTCAGTTATTAGTAATGCTCTGAAGAGTGCAAGTATTGCCGAGACTTATGGCTATCTCGAGATATTAAGCAATGATTATGATTTGTTAGCAAGTTCTTATGCCAAGAAGAAAGATTATCCTTTGGCTTATCAGTACAAGACACTTTATTCCCAAACATTGACAAGATTATTTGAGAATGTAAAGCAGCAGCATTTTTCGTCATTCCAGATGAACCTTGAGACAGAGAACAAGGAAAAGCAGATAGAGCTACTTAAGATGCAGTCCGAGAAAGAGAATCTGCGAAAGGACAAAGAGCTTTATCGGCGGACTGCCATGTTCACTACAATAATAATTTTCCTTATATTGGTCTTTGGGGTAATTTTAATTCTGCGTTATAGGGAGAAGGTCAAGACTTCCCAGCTCCTGGAATCTACTAATGATCAGCTGGTTAAGGAAATAGAAATTCGAAAGAAAACAGAGCAAAAGTTTCGTGATAGTGAGGAGCGTTATCGTCTGCTGTTCCGTAAGACCCCTATGGGAATTTTCCAATTTGATGAGAATTTGATAATTACCGATGTTAACGATAGATTTGCAGAAATACTGCATCTGCATAGGGATGATATAATCAACCAGCCATTGGATAAATTCCTTGACCGTAATCTGGTACGTGTGATGAAGGACACACTCGACAAGGACCTCGAAATAAGTGATGAACAGGTAGAAATTCTTACGCGACAAGGCATAGCTTATGTTAAGATTAGCCTTAAACCGTTCCAGTATATTAAGGATGACAAGCCGATAAAATCTGCCATTGCCATTGTTCAGGACATAACAGAGCACAAAAAGACTGAGCAACTGTATAAGATAAATGCTTCGCGTAAACATAAATTACTTGAGATGCTGCCAGATAGTTTAATTTTGGTAAATCCTGGTGGTCAGATATTGGAAGCACATTTGCCACATTCACCTGAAATGGAGTTTGGGGCTAAGCATATTAACGACATTGTTTCTCCAAAGACAGCAGCTTTGTTTCTCAATGAGCTAGATCTGACAATGAAGCAGAAGAAGTCAAGAAAATTTTTGTTTACAAATTCCAAAGGGAATAAGCTTTTGGCAAGAATAATTCCTGATATAAAGACAGATAATGCACTTATTATCATAACATTAATGCCAGAATTAGTCGGAGAAAATGGGCAGAAGACCGTAATGACAGGACTGGATTTTAGACGTAAAGATTCGAAAAGTACAGTGATTAAGGACATAGAGAATGAAATTGAGAATGAACTTATCCCAATGTATCAAAATTTGCAACGTGCCCTGTCATTTGTGATGATAAAGAGTTTTATAGAGCGTATAGAAGCAGTAGGCGATAAATTCAATCTTATTGATATGAAGACTTATGCAAGTAAATTACAAGCAGCTCTTGAAGAATTCGATGTAATGCGTGTAACGGATTTACTTTCGCAGTTTCCTGCCTTGATTAACAAATACATAGGTTACGAAACTTTTAGCTTCTAAAGATTATGCCAGAGAAATTTTCTAAGCTTGTAGAAAGGGCTTTACCTTATGAGCCGAATAGCGACCAGAGGCAGACTTTGGAAAAAATAGAGCAATTCCTTCACATCGATGATAGGACTGTCTTTATACTGACTGGGTATGCGGGAACTGGCAAGACCAGTCTTATGGCGGCTTTAGTGCGGGCACTAAAGCAATACAGTATTAATACTGTATTGCTTGCCCCTACGGGCAGAGCCGCCAAAGTACTGTCGCGTTATGCTGGCAAGACTGCTTTTACCATTCATCGTAAGATTTATAAACCCAGGTCGCCTAATAATATATTTGCAGGCTTTACCTTAGGACCGAATAGGCAGAAGAATACGGTTTTTATAGTTGACGAAGCCTCGATGATTAGCAACCAGGAGAGTGAATCTAATTTCTTTGGTTCTGGGCGTTTGCTCGATGATTTGCTGGAATATGTTTATTCAGGCAAAAACTGCAAACTTATAGTAGTGGGAGATACGGCACAGCTGCCACCAGTAGGACTGGATATTTCGCCAGCACTTGACCCATATTACTATGATTCAAGGGGTTTTGATATTATGCGTTCCCATCTTGGCCAGGTTGCACGTCAAGCAGAAAATAGCGGCATACTTTATAATGCTACCTTACTGAGAAATATGATTGATAATCCGCAAAATAGCCAAACAATTCCAAAATTCAAGACCCGTAATTTCAGTGATTTTGTGCCAATCACAGGAACAGAGATTACAGATAAGCTGGAGCATTCTTATGATACAGTAGGTTTGGGAAATACCTTAGTAATTACCCGGTCGAACAAAATGGCCAATAGGTATAATGCTGGCATACGCAGTAAAATTCTTTTTCGTGAGGAGATGCTCTCTGTCGATGATTTGGTTATGGTAGTCAAGAACAATTATTTCTGGACCAGCCGACGCAGTGGATTTATTGCTAATGGTGATATAGGTCGCATTATTTCAATACAATCGTTTCATGAACTCTATGATTTGCGCTTTGCTCGTGTCGGCATAGATCTTCAGGATTATGGTACCCAGATGGATGCTTTGGTTATGTTAGATACCTTGGCTATGGATACGCCTTCCATGCCTTATGAGCAGTACAAAGAATTGTTTAACAAGGTAATGGAAGACTACGGACAATTGCCTTCGTCTTACCAACGTATCTTGAAGACCAAAAAAAATGAGTTTTTCAATGCTTTGCAGATAAAATTTGCTTATGCAGTTACTTGTCATAAGGCGCAGGGTGGACAGTGGGACACGGTATTTGTTGACCAGACGTATTTTAATCCGCAAAATTCTGATCATCAATATCTTCGCTGGTTATATACAGCGATTACTAGAGCGACTAAGCAGGTGTATTTAGTTAATTTTCATGAATCATTTTTTGAAGATTAAGCATCAAAAATTAATACTGTTACATCATCAGTTTGTGGGCTGTCGCCTTTCCATTTATAGAAGAAATCTAACAATGCTTGCGACTGCTCGGAAGGCTTCATTTCGCATGTATCCAGGATAAGCTTTCGAAACTTTGTTGGTGATAGGCGTCTTCCTTGAGCGCCTATTTGATC
>JALWCU010000362.1 GCA_027015275.1 Bacteroidales bacterium
TGGTCATAGCATTAGCCAGACCACAGATAGGTGCAGAGAAATCTACACGCAAGGTAAAAGGCTCTGAGATAGTGTTGGTCGTTGATGTGTCTAATAGTATGCTGGCAAGGTCAAAGCCAGATGCAATGTCGCGTTTGGACAAGGTCAAGATAGCTGCCAATTATTTGATAAATCAGATGCAGGCTGATCATGTAGCCCTTGTGATATTTGCTGCTGATGCAGCCATGGTAATGCCCATGAGCGATGATTATGATGCTATGCGAATGTATTTGAATAATTTGACCACTACATACATGTCATCGCAAGGCACGGCTATAGGTCAAGCCTTGGATATGGCTATGGATGCTTTTACTGGCGAGAAAGATGTGAACAAGGCAATAGTATTATTCTCGGACGGCGAAAATCTCGAAGGCATGGTCAAAGACCAGATACAGCGTGCCAAGGAGAACAAGATTAGAATTTATACAGCTGGCGTTGGGTCTGAGCGAGGTAATCCTATTTTCTTGCCCAGTGGCCAGGCTCTTGAATATCACGGACAGATTGTTATATCCAAGCAAGATGCAGACTTTCTCAAGCGGCTGGCTGCTCAGACAAAGGCAATTTATGTCAATATAGACAAGCGCCAAGCAGGTGTGGAAGCTATTTACCAGGATATAGAAAAGCATGCTACTGGCAAGATAGCATCTTTTTCTCGTTATGAAGACATTTTCGATTATTTCGTTGGTATTGCCCTGGTCTTTCTGTTATTGCAAATTATTATGAATGAGCGCAAAAATAGATTGGCTAAGAAAATCAAACTCTTTGAGAAATGAAAAAGTTAGCACTAACCATACTGTCTTTAATCATAGTTTTTTCGGGTTTCTCTCAGCTCGAAAATCCATTTATCCGTCGTGGTAATCGTTATTATCAAAAGCAGAAATATCCACAGGCAGAGACACAGTATAGAATGGCGTTGAAGAAAAATCCAAATTCTTTCATTGCTAAGAATAATCTGGGGCTCTCGCTTTACAGAGAAAATAATGACACCACGGCAGTGAGTGTTCTGGCGCCTTTGCTCTTGCAGACCAATCAAAAATCTTATATGAGCCAGGCAGCTTATAATCTGGGGGATGTCTTTACCAAGGTGGCTGGTGATTCGCTGCGCTTGCATAATGTGGGAGCTGCTATCCGTAACCTGGAAAAGGCTCAGAAAGCTTTGCAGCGTTCGGTAATGCTAAATCCAGATGATTATCAAGCAAGGTACAACCTATGGGAAGTGCACAAAGTCTTGGATAGTCTCAAGAAACAATCAAGTAAGGGTGGACAAAACCAGCAAAAGAAACAGAATAATAAGCAGAATCAGAATAAAAACCAGCAAAAGAAACAGAATAACCAGCAGAAAAAACAGAATCAGAATCAAAATCAGAATCAACAAAAACAAAATCAGCAGCAGAACCAGCAAAAACAATTTAAAGGTCTGAGTCCGCAGGAGATAGAGCGTATGCTAAAGGCTGTAGAGCAGCAGGATAAGAGAATACAACCAAAGGCACTCAGACGTTTGATGAATCTTCATACGCACAAGAAGACTGATAAAAATTGGTAATTTAAACTATTTAAGATTAGGTTTCACACATTTTTTTACAATTTTGGATAAATAAAACGCAGTAGCCATGAACAGGTGGTGGTTGATAACAGCATTATTATTAATATGGACAGGTTCTCTGGCACAGAGTAACAGAAAATTTTATGTTGATGCGCCAAAGGTTGTGATGGCTGGGGAGAGCTTTCAGGTAAAATACATTCTCAAGAATCCAGCGAGCCGCAATCCAAGGTTTATTCCCCCATCTGATGTTAATGGCCTGCAATCTTATGGTATGAGTAGCTACACAAGTACGCAATCTTCTGTAACAATAATAAATGGCCGTCTGCGCTCTACTAGTACTTATATCATTACTTGGATAATGACTTATGTAGCAGAGCATAAGGGACAGTTTACAATACCCGCTGCCAGCGTCAGAGACGGAAATTCTACTCTTACATCCAATCCTGTTACTATTACTGTCGAAGGCGAAACTAATAACGGACTGCCAAAGCCCAAGAATCCTGTTCCTTCGTCAAATCCGGATGAGAATGTCCTTGTGCCACAGGGCAGTCAAAAGCTTTTTGTAAGGCTGGTAGCAGACCGTACTGATGTTTATATAGGCGAGCCAATATATGTTTATGCGCGTTTATATTCTGCTTATCGGCTGAGTTTGGATGATATGGAGCCTGCAAAATTCCCTGGTTTTTGGGTTCAGGATCTGAAAATGCCGACAAGGATTCAGGCTGAGCAAGTTGTAGTTAATGGACGTAATTATCTGGCAGCTACAGTGGACAAGAAGCTGATATTTCCGCAGCAGTCAGGCACACTCAAGATTAGTCCATATAAGCTGACCTGTAGCTTGTATGATGACTGGGGTTTCCCTTATGGTCAGAAATCTGTGGCTAGTAATGGTCTTACAATCAGGGTAAAGCCATTGCCCCAGCAGGGCAAACCTTCCTCTTTCTCAGGAGCTGTTGGTAATTTCCATATAAAGATCGAAGCGCCTAAGGGCCAAGTAAGTGTGGACCAGGCTGTTACAATTAAGCTCGTCATTGATGGCACTGGTAATTTTGGTTTGTTTGACGTTCCAGAGCCAAAGGTGCCAAATTCCTTTGATGCATTGGAGCCAAAGACTATACCACAATACCAGGCTACTGCTGACGGTATGTCAGGACGCTTGATAAAGCAGTTTATTTATATTCCGCGAAGTGGTGGTAATTTTATGATACCTGCTATAGAATTTTCCTATTTTGATCCACACACCAAGAAATATGTTGCATTACATACAGAGCCAATAAAGCTAAGCGTGAATGGCAGTGCAGACACCACGTCTGGCTCGGGATATTCTGTTTACAAGACCAGTGTTACACAGATTGGCAATGATATTAATTACATTTTCACTGGACCTATAAAATTACGGCGAAAGGGACAAAGCTTTGTTGGCAGTTGGTATTTTTATCTCATTTATATTGTAATTTTCATTCTGTTTATACTCATTGTTTATTTCCGGCGTCTTCATATAAAAGAGATGTCAGATGTTCGGCGTTATCGTTCGCGTAAGGCAAGCAAGGTATCCAGCCGGCGTTTGCGTATGGCGCGTAAATTAATGCAGCACGGACAGAAAGACCAGTTCTATGAGGAAGTGGGCAAAGCTTTGTGGCAATATATAGGTGATAAATTGGGCGTTGATCCTGCCGAGCTTACGCGGGATACGCTTAAGGAAAAGCTTGTGGAGAACAATGTAGCACAAGAAGATATTGACGCATTGATTAAGCTTATAGATGACTGTGAATATGCACGTTATGGTGTCCAGGATAGCCAGATGTCCATGGAAAATATTTATGCTCGTGCCAGGGCAATTATCGACAAGTTGGACACAATTATTTAAACACACAGGGACATGAAAAGGGTATTACTTTTATCGACAATAATATTTGCATGGGCGTTTGCATTTGGCCGGTCTGTGCCTGCCGCACCAGAAGCCTTGATACAAAAGGCAAATGCCCTGTATGCAAAGAAACAGTATGACAGTGCGCTTGTTTTGTATCAGAATGTGCTTGAGCAGGGCTGGGAAGCGCCAGAGCTTTATTACAACATTGGTAATGTTTACTTTCGCAAGGGCAACCTGGCCAAAGCAATACTTTTTTATGAAAGGGCGCATAGACTTGATCCCACTAATGACAAGATTGCATATAACCTTAAGTTTGCCAACCAGTTTGTGCAAGACAAATTTGATGTTGTGCCTGAGTTTTTCTTTCGTCGTTGGTGGCATGCTATTGTACGGAGTCTTGACAGTAATACGTGGGCATGGATAAGTATTTTGACCTTTGTTTTGACCTTGATATGTTTTTATATTTTCTTGTTTAGCAGAAAGTTATCATTAAGAAAGCTTGGATTTTATCTCGGTCTTGTGCTGTTTTTTGTTTCTATTTTTTCGTTCTTTTCTGGTCTGTCCAGTAGGCGATATTTTACCCATTCAACAGAGGCAATCATAATGTCCACCAGTTCGGTGCGAAGCTCGCCGAGCATGGATGGAACGGAGTTGTATATTTTGCACGATGGCGTTAAAGTCAGGATATTGTCTCAGTCTGATGGTTGGTATGAAGTACGTTTGCCTAATGGCAGCATAGGCTGGATAAAAAAGACAGATTTGGAAAAGATCTGAGCACAGACAGATTTTATTTTATGGGCTATGGCTTTGTGGGTCATAGCCTTTTTTTGTTTAGAAAATTTTATTAAATTCGACGAAAATTAAACACAGGTATAAATGATAAAGCAACGATTGATAAAAGATTTTATAGAGGAAAGCATAAAAAAGTACTGGGATAAGACTGCTTACACTGATATGGGCAATGATGATTATAAGTATTCCCAGGTTGCTGCTTATATTGCACGTATGCACATACTTTTTGACAAGCTCGGCGTTAAAAAGGGGGATAAAATAGCCTTGATAGGAAAGAACTCCTCTACATGGACAATGACCTATTTGTCTGTTATTACTTATGGAGCTGTTATTGTGCCTATTTTACCAGATTTCCATCCCCGTGAGGTGCATTTCGTGGTTAATCATTCTGAGTCTATCTTGCTCTTGTCAGCCAGCAGCAAATGGAAAGAGCTGGATATAAACGAGATGCAGGGGCTAAAGGCAGTTTTTACCATTGATCCACTGGGATTGGTAGAATCCCGTTATGAGCATGATATTTCTGATATTTTAGCGCGGGTGGAGCAGGAGTTTACGGCTAAATATCCACAGGATTTGCAAAAGGATGATGTTAATTATATAGATATACCTAATTCTGAGCTTGTCGAGATAAGTTATACTTCGGGTAGCACAGGCCTTTCGAAAGGGGTAATGCTTCCCGCCAATAGCTTGGCTGCCAATATTGATTTTGCCAATAGGCACATGGAGCTTAATCCTGGTGATGTGATTGTGTCGATTTTGCCTCTTGCACATTCTTTTGGTTGTGCGTTTGAGTTTCTCTGGCCATTTAACCGTGGGACAAATGTTGTTTTCCTCACACGCAAGCCTTCGCCGCAGGTATTGTTGGGAGCTTATCAGCAATATAAGCCGCATTTGATTTTGTCTGTACCTTTGGTATTTGAGAAAATTTACAAGAGCAAAGTTTTACCTGCTATACAGTCGCAGCCAGTGAAGAGCTTGCTTAAGATACCAGGCGTTAGAAATTTGATTTATAGTAAGATTCGCCGTGGACTCATTGATGCTCTGGGTGGAAGATTCAGAGAGGTAGTGCTCGGCGGGGCGCCATTAAATTATGAAGTGGACAAATTCTTCCGTAAGATACGTTTTCCATACACAGTGGGCTATGGTATGACAGAATGTGGACCGCTGATTAGTTATGCAGGCTGGAAAGAGACAAAATTCCGTTCCGCTGGTAAGCTCGTGGACACTCTGGAAGCAAAGATTGAGTGGCAGGAAGACAAGGAGGGGGAAGTAGGCGAGATATGCGTCAGGGGTGAGAATGTTATGCTCGGATATTACAAGAACGAGCAAGCTACCAAGCAGACAATTGACGAGGAAGGTTGGCTACACACAGGAGACCTGGGCTATATTGACGATGAGAATTTTGTCTTTATCAAAGGAAGGGCAAAGAGCTTATTGCTTGGACCTTCGGGAGAGAACATTTTTCCAGAGGAGATAGAATACATGTACCAGAACAAGCCTTATGTTGCTGAGATATTGGTAGTTATGCGTGATAATTTCAGACTTGTAGCAATGATTTATCCAGATCACGAGCAGATGGAAAAGGACAATGTTAGCATGGAGCAAATTAAGGTGATGTTTGAGCAATACAGACAGGAAATCAATAAGTTATTACCGCGGTTTAAGCAAATATCCAGCATAGAGATACGTGATGAGGAATTCGAAAAAACACCAAAGCGAAACATCCGCAGATTTCTGTACGAGTAATAATTATTCATATAACTGCGAAGTTTCAAAGTATGCTGCAAAGTTTTTGGTAGATTTATAGGCGTTGGAAAAATGACAAAGACCTGATATTTAATTGTTCTTGTTTACGTGTAGCATCGGTGCATCCAGTATGGCAGTTTTTACCTGAGTTTGCGAAGCACACCGACTACTACGCCCCAGAGCAGGAATTGGCGGTCATCGGTTATGATTATTGGGCTATAATTGATATTTGCCGGCTGGAGAATGATGCTGTGCTCGTCTTTGCGCACGAACCGTTTGACAGTGAATTCGCCGTCGATTTCTGCTATTATGATGTCATTGTTTTTTGGGTCTAATGAGCGGTCAACTACGAGCAAATCGCCTTCGAAGATTCCTGCTTCTATCATTGAGTCGCCCGCCACACGCACAATATATGTGGAGCTGGGCCGATGTATGAATAGCTCGTTCAGATCCAGTGTGCCTTCCAGATAATCTTCCGCTGGTGAGGGAAAGCCGGCCTGTACGCTCTCTTCGTACAATGGTGTTTGGTGGCTATTGGTTTGTTCTGGACGGAATACTTTGAAAAAGTCAGTTATTTTGTTCTTGTGCTTCATTTTCCAGTCGCTTTAATAATGCTTGTGAGTTGCGAATGCTTTTCTTTAGCCATTGGAGTAATATCTGTTCTTTTTCGTTTTCTGACAAGTGCCAGGGAAGCTGTGATTGTCGCAGTTTGGCTGTGAGGTAGTGCAGGATAATGGCAGCTGAGACGGATATGTTAAAGCTTTCGGTAAAGCCGTACATGTCTATTTTTACGAATTCGTCGGCATTGTCAAGTACGATTTCGGTCAGTCCTGGCAGCTCTGAGCCAAAGAAAAGTGCGATTTTCCCGGCGTTGAGGTCAAATTCTTTGAGCTCAACGTCATTGCGGTGTGGTGTTGTGGCAACTATACGGTAGCCTTGTGAGCGAAGGTGGTTTATTGCTGCGAGTGTGTTGTTCTCTTCTTGGTTGTATTTGTGAATACTCAGCCATTTGTGTGCACCTACAGATACTTCTGGATTAATGCGGTATTTATTGCGATTTTCTATGATGTGTATGTCCTGTATGCCCAGGGCATCGCATGTTCGCAGGACTGCACTAGCATTGTGTGGCTGGTAAATGTCTTCGAGAGCTACTGTGATATAGCGTGTGCGTTGGTCTATTACCTGCTCAAAGAGCTGCCATCTGTGCTCAGTAACAAATTGTTTTAGAAATTGTATTTGTGCTTGAATGTCCATGTACCAGAATTTTTTTTGTTTTAATGCAGTGTAGGTGTTTGCTTAGTGTTTTGGCTGTGATTTCCAGTAAGAGCTTTTACTTAAGATTTATGACAAGTCCGTCGTAAGCAGGCTCTATGTTTTGTGGTAATTCCTTGAGCAGGTCTTGGTGCAGTCCGATATTATGGCCCATGTGTGTCAGATATGCTTTTTTGGGTTTGAGCTTGTCTATTGTGTCGAGAGCCTCTTGCAGGTTGAAATGTGAATAATGTATTTTTCTTCTCAGGGCATTGATTATCAATACGTCGAGATTATGTAATTTGTCCATTTCCTCTGGTGGAATATATTTAGCGTCTGTTATGTAAGCAAAGTTATCTATTCTGAAGCCGCGTATTTCCATTTTGTAGTGCATTATCTTTATGGGTATGATATGAAGCTGTCCTATGTCAATTGGTTCTAAATCAATGGGATGTAGATTGAACTGTGGTGCGCCGGGATACAGGTCTTCTTCGAAGCTGTAGAAGAATATTTTTTTTATTGCTTCGAGGGTGTGTGGCAGTGCATAGATGTCCATAGATTTGTGTTGTGCGAATATTATGGGGCGAAGGTCATCCAGGCCTGCAACGTGGTCCCGGTGTTCGTGCGTTAGAAGGACAGCATCAATATGGCGTTTGTTGTAAAAGCTCAGAAGTTGCTGTCGCAGGTCTGGTGATGCGTCTATCATCACTGTTGTTTGGCCTTTTTCGATGATTGCTCCGGGCCTGAGTCTTTTGTCTTTTGGGTCTGGTGATGTGCAGACCTGGCAGTCGCATCCAATGATTGGGATTCCTTGTGAGGAGCCAGTTCCTAAGATTGTGATTTTCATGCCTGTGCTTTTTCCAGTTCTTTTGCTTCGTTCCAAAATTTATCCATTTCTCTAATAGTAAGTTCATCAACGGCTTTTCCCATTTCCTGGGCTTTTTGTTCGATATACTGGAATCTACGCATGAATTTGCGGTTTGTTTTTTCCAGCGCATCTTCTGGGTTAATGCCATAGAGACGGCCAGCATTGATCAGGACAAATAGATAGTCACCAAATTCTTGCTCTGTCTTATCTCTGTCTCCAGCCTTGATCTCGGTCTCAAGTTCTGCTAATTCTTCGTGCACTTTTGCCCATACGTCTTCTGCTTTTTCCCAGTCAAAGCCCACATGGCTGACTTTGTCCTGTATTCTGTATGCCTTGATAAGTGAGGGCAGAGATTGTGGAACACCTCCCAAGACGCTTTTATTGCCGCCTTTTTCTTTTATTTTTAGTTTTTCCCAATTTGCCAGTACTTCCTGTTCGCTGTTAACATGCTCTGTGCCAAATACGTGCGGATGCCGATATATCAATTTTTCGTTTAGGGCTTGGATGACGTCATTAATGTTGAATTTGTTTTGTTCGTCAGCCATTTTTGCATAAAATACTACATGTAGGAGCAGGTCGCCCAATTCTTTTTTTATTTTGTCCCAGTCATGTTCGAGAATAGCATCCGAAAGTTCGTAAACTTCTTCTATTGTCAGAGAGCGGAGTGAGTCAAAGGTTTGCTTCTTGTCCCATGGGCACTTTTCTCGCAACTGATTTAAAATTTCTAACAACTGTTCAAATGATTTCAATGTTTTGTCCATTTTATATAACTTTGTCTTTACGGTTGTAGCAAAGATAAAATTTTCTTCAACAAAAAAACACACTACATTCGATTATTGCTATAAAGCCAGTTGCATGGAATTTATAATAGGTCTGAGGAAACATAAATTTTTCAGTTATACGGTTAGTGCTTACTGGGCTGAGCGTGGTGATAAAGACAAGAATTTTTATATACTGAAGCAAAATATTCTACCCCAGGATGTTCTGGCTAATTTACACCAATTTACATCTGATCAGGCAGAGATTGTAAAGCTCATTGACGGCTTATCAGACCATAGTATTTACCGTAAGTTTCTTAAGGTAAGGAATTTATCTATGACAGAGTTTTATAATAATATTGATCAGAAGTATGTTGATGAGTATATTTTACCTTATGCTGGTAGAATTATTAACAAAATTTTGAAGATTGCACATCGTCAGAATATAAAGATTTTTCTCAAACCTTTTCGATATGATGAGGTTTTTATGGATGACCAGTTGTTTTATATCTTTGATGATGTAGAGCCGGTTTTTAATTTTAAGCTCAATGGCAATGAGTTGCGATATAATCTAAAGGTATTTCATCGTGGTATTGCCTTGGATATGAAAGGAAAAGATGTAGTGTTTTTGTCAAACCGTCCGTGCATATTTTTGTTGGATAATCACATATATCATTCAGACAATTTTAATTGCAAGAAGGTATTACCTTTTCTCAAGAAAGATTATATAACAGTCAGTAGCAATATAGAGAAATATTTGGAGTCCTTTGTCAAGGGCTTAATTGCTGATTACAAGGTCAATGCAACGGGTTTTGAGATAAAGGAAATTTTTCCTTCCAAGAAGCCTGTGCTAACGCTCGAGAGGTTTATTGGACAGAAGTGGGGGTTGAACCTTAGTTTTCGTTATGGTAATATACAATTTTCACCTGCGAATAAGAAGCGAGTATATGTAACTCTGGAAAAAGAAAATGGCAAATATGTGTTTTATCGGCTCAGTAGAGACATGAGTTGGGAAGAGAATATTGTTTTTGCTTTTAAACAGAGTGGTCTGCGGCCATGCTCCTCTCCTAATTTTTTTATAGTGCCTAGTGTGGAGACGGGCCCGGATGAACAACTAATAAATACAATAAATTGGCTTAATGAGCACTCAGATATTTTGAAGGATCTGGGCATTGAAGTTATTCAGAATACTGATAGAGAATATTATACAGAAAAGCTGGAGCTTAATCTGAAGGTAGAGAAAAAGATCGACTGGTTCGATATTTATGCAATGGTTCGTTTTGGAGACATTGAGATACCTTTTCTGTCCCTTCGAGAGAATATTCTCCAGGGTAAGCGAGAGATAGAGTTGCCTAATGGACAGATAGCAATTATTCCAGATGAGTGGTTTTCGCGCTACAAGAACATCATGCTTTTTGCAAAAAAAGACAGGGACAAATACAGAATTAAATTGTCTAAGACTCATTTTACTCTTTTGCAGGAGCTTGAACATCCGGCTATAAAATACTCTGAAGTACATAAGCTTATAGATAATTTTAGAAATAAACAATGGCGAATACCCAGTGTACCTAATACTGTTCGGGCTAGTCTGAGAAATTATCAAAAAATGGGGTATGCTTGGATTTGTCAGCTTTGTAAACATGACTTTGGCGGATGCTTGGCAGATGATATGGGATTGGGTAAGACGATTCAGACAATAACGGCTATTGCAAAAGCCACAGAGGAAGAAAGCAAAAAATCTCATAATATACAGGTATCGAGGCTTAAGGGTCAGCAGTCATTGTTTTCGACTAATGGCAAAGGACTGACAAGCTTGATTGTAGTTCCTAAATCATTGATTCATAATTGGATAAATGAATTCAAAAGATTTGCACCTTCTTTCTCTATAATTAATTATACTGGTACAAATAGATTCAAACTCAGAGACAAACTTCTCAGCCATGATATTGTGCTGACCAGCTATGGCATTATGCGCAATGATATAGAGTTTTTCTCTAATATTACTTTTTTCTATATAGTTCTGGACGAGAGCCAGTATATCAAGAATCCACATTCTAAGGTTTTTCATGCTGTCCGCAGTCTAAAGGGCCGGCATAGGCTTATTCTCACAGGTACACCTATTGAAAACAGCTTGAGTGATCTGTGGACACAAATGACTTTTGTCAATCCTGGACTGTTGGGGTCATATAACTTTTTCAAGCGTAATTTTATCACGCCTATTGAGAAAAACAGCAGTTACAAAGCCAAGCAAGAGCTTAAGCGAATAATCAGTCCGTTTATTTTGCGCCGTACAAAGCAAGAAGTGGTAAAAGATCTGCCACATCTGATAGAGCAAACAGTATTTTGTGAAATGACAGAAGATCAGGCGCTTATCTATGAAGCCGAAAAGTCAAAAGTACGTAACGAGGTTCTCAGGGTTTATGAGCAAGGCAGGCTCAAGGAATCATCCATTTATATCCTGCGTGCATTGATGCGTCTTCGTCAGATAGCAAATCATCCGCGTATTTTGGACAACCAGAAGCATCTGACCTCTGGAAAATTTGATACGGTTGTGGATAAGATAAATACTGTATTGCAGGAGGGTCATAAGCTTTTGCTTTTTTCTTCTTTTGTCAAGCATTTGGATATTTACAAAGAATACTTTGAGCAGGAGCATTTGCCTTATGTCATGCTAACTGGCGAGAGCGAAAATCGTCAGGAAATTATCAAGCAATTTCAGGAAAACGACAAGGTTAATTTGTTTCTTATCTCGCTAAAGGCTGGTGGTGTGGGCTTGAACCTTACCTCGGCAGATTATGTTTTTATTCTTGACCCATGGTGGAATCCTGCTGCCGAGGAGCAAGCCATTGCACGAGCACATCGAATCGGACAGGACAGACCTGTCATTGTTTACCGTTTTATTTCAGTAGGGACCGTTGAAGAGAAAATTAGAATTTTGCAAGAAAAGAAGCGTGAACTGTTTACCGAGTTTGTGGAAGCTTCAAACATTTTCTCACAGCTGAGCGAGGATAATTTGATTAGCTTGTTTTCGTGATAAGGTAAGGTTGCGAGATGACTTCGGCCGCACATTAGATGAAAAAAGCGCCGCTGGCTCATTGAATCAGCGGCGCTACTTGGTTGTTTCAGAAGTAGATTATTTATTGTCTTCCAGCGTTGTGTATCTTTCGTAATTATTGAATACTTCCCACACTTTATTCTTGTATGAGCTACGGTCATGGCGTGGGCATTCGTCAGCACCCAATATGTACTGCAATGTGTATGCTATATCGCGTAGGAAAGAATAAGCGCGTTCGTAACCTTCACCCATGTTGATATAAACGCTTTCGCCGTCGTGAATATAACCACGGTGCAGGGCTTCGAAGAAGCCGAGCAGACCAACGGCTGAGGCAGGTCCGATACGCATTATTTTCTCATAAGCGACGAGACGGGCAATGTCAACGGCAATTTCTTCACGTACAGAGAAAATCTCGCCGCCACTGTTTTTGACCAGGCGTGCCATGAATGGGTAGAGTACAGGATTACCAGTGGCCAGTGTTGGCACAATAGCTTTTGGATTCTGGTAAACAGGATAATCGTTTTCCCAGCCATCTGGGAAGCCAGCAGCCTTTGCTTTTTGCCAAGCTTCGGCCTGTGGTGCACATTTATTACCCTGGCACAAGAGCATGCGTGGCATTTTACCCAGAATATCACCAAAATCATTAAAAGCTTTTTCCATGGCAAATGGGCTCGTGCCACCGCTAATTGCCTGTATATAAACGTCTGGCAAGTGTCCAATCTGGCGTATCATCTCGAATGCCTGTGTCTTTTTGGCCTCAAGACGCAACGGGTCTAGGTTGCCGCCGCTGATTAAAATATTGTAACGCTTGGCATATTCCTTGGCAACACGTTTTGCTTTGCCATAGTCCCCGCGAACTATGCAGACTTTCTGTCCCAGGGCGCCGATATGTGCTGCGTTTTCATCCAGAGCATCCTCTGGCATGAACACTGTCAGAGAAATACCTGCCTTTGCCATGTAGTATGCAAAGGCAGTTGCTGTGTTACCAGTAGAGGCAACAACATATTCCTTGATGCCATGTTCCTTGAGCACACTGGCTGCTAGCGAAGCACCTTTGTCTTTGAATGTGTGTGTGGCTGGGCTCAGGTCATTGCGATTGACATAAACCTGAAGGTTTAGCCCATATTTACGTTTTGCAAAGTCCTCGAATATGTCCCAACGTTCTATTGGGCTAACGCCTTCGCCTTCTGATACAATGTTTTCCGGGTTATTCAGAGGCAGAAAGTCAAAATAATGCCATAGGCTCTGGGGCTCTTGTGGTGATTTGATAAGGTCTAGTATTTTTTCCTTATCTGTGTGATAGACTGTGTAAATTTTATTGTCGCCACATTTAGGACATTTTTGTCCGTGTGCAAACCATTCCTCAAATCCGTCAATTTCATGTCCGCATGAACGGCAAACAAAGTGAAATTTATTACCCATTGTTATTCAAGTTTTTGTTCTCTTAAATTAAGCCAAAAGTATTAAATTATTTTAATTTTTAAAAGCAAATTATTGTAAAGCATACTTTGTCCAAAAATCCCTGGCATAGCTCATTCATTCATCAAAAAACTACTACGAACGATAAAGAAGGGGTTGTGCAAGTCTGGTTTGTTGTAATGGAGCTCTTGTCCGTCGGGGTGCACAACCACGGTGCCACCAGTAAATTTCACAATAGCATGTCCAGCTGCTGTGTCCCATTCCATTGTAGGTCCAAAACGCGGATATTCATGAGCAATGCCTTCGGCTATAAGGCAGAATTTCAGCGAACTACCAATATTCTCTATGCGGAAATCATCGCATTGTGCAGCCTTCTGGTCAATGTAATCTTGTGTTTGTTCGTTAATATGTGAGCGGCTGGCTACAATCACATATCCACCTTGCGGGAATGTAGAAGGTAGTTTTTGGCTATTGCTGAGCAACAGGTCCACTGATTCTACTATTTGTTCGATATGCCCTGTTTTGAAGCTGCCCAACTGCTGGCTGGCAAAAAATAGCTGTTTCTTCACTGGTACATAAATAACGCCTGCAATTGGATATTGACCTTGTATCAGGGCAATATTAACGGTAAATTCGCCATTTTGTTTGATAAATTCTTTTGTGCCGTCGAGTGGGTCCACGAGCCAGAATGTTTCCCATTTTTGGCGTTCCTCAAAAGGTATGTCTTTGCCTTCCTCGCTCAGGACAGGCAAGTTTGTTATCTGGAGCTGTTCTGTGATGGTCTTGTGTGAGAGACGGTCAGCAAGGGTAAGTGGCGAATTGTCTTGCTTCATTTCTATGTGGAAATCAGAGCTATTGTAAACATTACAAATTTGTTGGCCTGCCATTATAGCGGCATTTATGGCTGTTAGTAGTAATTCTTTGTCGTGCATGTGTTTTTATTTTTTCTGGATTTTGCGAAGATAGAATTTTTTGCCGTTAAAGTTAGTTTCTATAAGTTCACCTTGCTCTATGAGGTCGAGAATTTTCTGCCAAGGCAGATCATGCTTGATTAAGAATTTGTCCATAGCCTCGAAGCTCATAGGGTGTACCGAAGTAATTGCGAGTATTTCTTCGATAGGGTCATGAGAAGCTCCAAATTCTCCAGGGTCTGTGCCGGTCAGCAGCTCCACGCTGTCTAAGTATTTTTTAAATTCTTGGTAAGCGAAGTTAATAATCTGTTCATCAGCTGGTTCTACATCTTCTGCTGGTGGGCGTGTGGGCACGCCGATGTAAGCCGTGTGAGGGCCTACTTGACCTACGAACCGTGCAATACCTTGGATTTCTTCTCGTGAGTCATTGCGGCCTTTGACGAGCATTGTCTCTGTAAAAAGAATGCCGTTGTACATTGCAGCAAAATTTAGTATGCCGTTGAGAATGTCGTTGAGTTTCAGTGTTTTGTAAGGTTTATCAACTTTGCGCCAGGTATCTTCGTTGATGGCATCTACTTTGAGACTGACAAGGTCAGCCTGTGCCAGGTCAGCTGCCGCTTCCTTGTCCCACAGCAACGATGCATTTGAAATAACGGCCACAGGATATGAGAATTTTTTCAAGCCCTGGATAAGTTTTCCCAGATTCTTATCCAGTAGAGGTTCGCCATCAGGTACAATGCTTATGTAATCGATGTGCTCGCCCTCCTGCTTTAGTTTGCTGATAGTTTGCTCTGCCTGACGGAGAACATCCTCGGGATTGTAGAATTCTTCGCGTTTATCCTGGATACGGATTGATACGCCTATCTGACAATAAACGCAACCATAGGAACAAATTTTTGGTGGTATATTGTTGATGCCCAAGCTCCTACCCAGTCTGCGTGATGGCACAGGGCCAAAGATTATATTTTCCATAATAGTGTGTTATTTGTATTGGTTTATGAATGTGATAAGTAGATTTTCGAGTTGAGAGAATTTATTGAGCGGAAGTTTATCACTGCGGTCGTAGATATTGTGGTATTCTTTGTACTCACCGCGTGTGTAAATAAAAATAGCATTCACACCTGCCATTATGAAAGGATAGTGATCGCTGTCAGCGGCATTTGGGCGAATAGCTATGTCTGGCAAGTAGTTGTTTTGCTGGTTAATTTTTTTCATCAGGTTAACAATTCGTGGATTGTCTTTGCCATTGACTATTGTAATGCCCTGGTCTCCACTGCCTACCATGTCAAGGTTTATGACGAGTTTAACTTTATTCAAATCGAGTGGTGGATGCTGAACAAAGTATGTTGAGCCGAGCAGTCCCATTTCTTCGCCGCTAAAAAGTACAAATACGAGCGTGTAATGAGGTGGAGTTTTGCGGTTTGCAAAATTGCGTGCAATGTCCATTACCATTGCCGTGCCAGATGCGTTGTCATTAGCACCCGGGAAATATACCTGACCCAGCCGTCCCAGGTGGTCGTAATGTGCTGTTACCAGTAACATTGTATCGCTTTGGCCTTTGACGTAGCCAATAATGTTTTGTGTTTTGAACTGTTTTTGGTCGGCGCGTACAGAAATCCATAATTTTTCGGCAGCAATGGGGAATGCACTGTGCTTCATATAGATAAGTGGGTAAAATTTGTGGCTGGTGCTTGGATAGTAATAAAACCTATCCTTGAGAATGATTACACCAGCTGCTTGCATACGATTTTCGAGTATAGCCTTGTAGATTTGCTTTTTCTGCTTTTTTAGCTTCTCTATGCGACGGTAGTCCACTACAACGAAAAAGCTGTCCCTGTCTCTACGTCTGGCGAAGCGTTGCCATTTCTTGGGATTTTTGAGACGGTAAAGATAAAATGAACCTGCTAAGGAAGGTGCATCGCCTTCTATGATGTATTGGCTGCCGAGGTTAAGTTTTTGATTATCAATATACAGAAATATGGAATCTGTTAAACAGTTTTTGGTAAGATTAAAATACTGGAAATATCCGGGAAGGAGTGGTTTGATATTATGTTTTTTAAACTGCTGAGCTATGAAATTTGCTGCAAGCTTGTCTGAACCAGTGCAATATGCACGTCCTTGGAATTTGGGTGAAGTGAGTGTGTTTATGGTCTCACGTGCATAGTTTATGTCCTGTGCCGAGACCAGAGCAGGAATGAGTAAAAAGAATAAAAATAGCTTTTTCATAGTCAAAGATTTTTTTGTTTATCCTACAATGACCTTGTAATAGTCATCAAAGCACAAATATTTGTTTGCTATATCTATAACTGTTTTGTTGTCAATTGATTTTATTGCCTGAGCCAGCTGTGTGATATAAGACTCGTCTTTGTCTGTGGCATATAAATAGCTGATATATCGAGCCAGTGCAAAGGTGCCATCGGTGAGTTTGTATATTTCAGCGAGCAAAGAGTTTTTGGCTATGGCAAGTTCTTCGTCTCTAAGTCCACCAGTTTTCAGTCTGGTGATTTCGTTTCTGATTTCATTGATTACGATGTCTTTGTTTTCTTTTCTGACAGAGGCTTCTATGCACAGATGATTGGCTTTTAGGTTGCTCTCAATGTAAGCCCATATCCCATAAGTAAGGCCTTTTTCTTCACGGATATTTGCCATTAGTCGCGAGCTAAAGTAGCCACCTAAGGCATAAATCACGAAATAAAGCTTGAAAAAATCAGGATTGCCGTAGTCTATTGTCCTGTTGCCAATCATGATAGCGCTTTGCATTGAGTCTTCTTTGGGTTGATAAATATTTTTTTCCTTCTCTGGGTTAATGGGTTTGTCTGCAAACTGTGTTTTTGTTCCACTGGGTAGATTGGTTAAGTATCTGTTAATTAGGTTAATATCCTGTTGTTCGAGGTTTCCAGCGCCAATTACTGTCAGATTTTCCCGACAAAAAACTCTTTTGTGAAATTCTATCAGGTCTTGTCTGAGGACATTGTCATAATCTTCTGGCAGGGCATATTGACCGTAAGGATGGTCGAATCCATAAATAGCCTTGCTGAACAGATTACGTGCAACTGTTTCTACTTCCTGCAAGTCAATTAGATAATCCTGCTTGCGATTGGCAAGGTTTATTTTTAGCTCATTGTCAGCAAAAGCAGGCTGGATAAATATTTCTTGCACTAGTTCGAGTATTGGTTGCAGATGTTTTTTCAGAAGCACGACAGTAATACGGCTATGATGATCACCAGTGCCAGATTTGTAGTTAACTGCGTAGAAATTAAGTATTTGTGAGATTTGTGCTGATGTCTTGTTCTGTGTGCCGTGCTTGAGCATTTTGAGCGTGGTGCTAGCTACGAGTCGCTTAGGCTGTATCCATGCACCGCCACGGAAAGAGAATGTAAGTGAAACGACATCATTTAAGCCGCCAGGTACCCAGTGAAAAGGTATTTTATTGTCAAAAGAAATATGTTTTATTTGTGGCAATTTGATATTTTCTATTATCTTGTATTGTGGAGCCTTTGTTCTGTCAACCATTTGCACTGTTTTTATTAGCTCGGTAAAACTATAAAAAAAAGGTCTATGAAAAAAGCAGGTATCTATGTTTTAGGAATTCTTTTGTCGTTGACAGCTGTTGCGCAGGACTTGCCTGATACTGTCAGGTGGATGGATTTTTCGCAGGTCAGGGCAGATTTTTTTAAAGAGAAAAAACCGATTTTGATTTATCTGTATTCGGATGACTGCGATAGCTGCTCGATGATGCAGTCCTTGAGCTTTGAGAACGGAGAAGTTGCCAAGTATATTAACTATTATTTTTATCCGATTAAGTTTGATGCAAAGACCTATGACACAGTTACTTTCTTTAATGGGGAAAAATTTGTACACCAGCCTACGCAAAAATATCATAGTCTGGTTAGGCTTTTTCTCAAAGATAGCATTCATTTTCCTGCATTGGTTATGTTCAACAAATATGCCCAGGGCCAGGTATTTTATGGCTTTCGTGATAGAGACCACATTTTCCCCATTCTGATTTATTATGCAGAGCAGGTTTATACCACGACAAAGTTTAATGATTTTGAAAAAGTTTATTACAAGACATATCCGCCTGGTATGCGTCAGGTTTTCTCGAGACTGTTCATACGCTGGCAAGACATTAACAAACTGGATAGCCTGGAGGCAAAAAAAGGAAAATTGATTTTTGTGGATGTGTATGATCGTCTGCGTGTCTCGCCAACTATTATGCGTATGCAAGATTATAATAATCCTATCATTGCTGCATATCTAAACACGCATTTTTACCCTGTAACAGTAGAAGCACGTGGAGAGGATACAGTGGTTTTCCATGGCAAAAAATTTGGTCCTTCGCAGCGTTATCCATATCATGAGCTGGCTATCAGTATGCTCGACGGACACATGAAGTTCCCAGCTTTTCTTATTTTTGACCAGAACTATAAATTGTTAGACCGTGAGCAGATTTTCCTTATGCCAGACGATTTTTACAAGTTGATAACATATTTTGGCGATGGATATTACCAGAAAATGACTTTGCAGGAATATTTGAAAAATTATTCGCAGCAGCTCGAGCCCAAACTCAAACAGATCAGAAAGTTCTACGTCGGGAAATAGGAAGGGAAAGAGCATAAACTTAGGCTTTTGAGGAGAGGTTCGTTATTAAAAACTCTAATGTAAATGATTGCTGGGCAAATAACATTAAAGGGCAAGAACAAAAGCAAGAAGACTGTTTATGCCATTATATACGGTCGTGAACATTTTCCACAACAAGATTACTTAGATTTTTACAGATTAGGTTGATTTTCTGTTTTACAAAACCCTATCTTTGTGTTTCCGTCTCGTCCTTGGCGGTTAAATTTTAGAAACAGCGGCGAAGTCGCTACGTCTTTTGTTGGTAAATTTTCACCACAATTTTGTAAAAAAAATCATTGTTCAAGTGCGCAACTGTTTTATCTTTGCTTAGGATAGAAAATATAGTAAAGCATGAAATTTTTGATAATAGACAAGGTACACAGCATTTTATGTCAAAGGCTTGTGGACGCCGGTCATGATTGTGATTTTTTGCCAGAGATAGAGCCCGAGGAAATCGCAGCAAAACTAAAAGATTATCAGGGACTTATTCTCAGAAGTAAAATCGTTGTGGACAAACAGGTTATTGATACCAATCCGCAGCTCAGGCTTATTGCACGCGTGGGTTCTGGAATGGAGAATATTGATGTTAACTATGCCCAGTCCAAAGGTATTATTTGCGTCAATAGTCCCGAGGGAAACCGCGACTCTGTGGGTGAACACACAGTCGCTTTGATGCTTAGCCTGTTACATAATGTTTGCGTTTCTCACAGTCAGATAAGGCAAGGAAAATGGCTCAGAGAAGAAAACCGCGGCTTTGAGCTAATGGGCAAAGTAGTTGGCATTATCGGTTATGGCAACATGGGAAGCGCTGTAGCTGAGCGTCTGCGCAGCTTTGGCGTTACTGTTATTGCCTATGACAAGTACAAGTCAGGCTTTGGAAATGATTTTGTGCAAGAGGTGAGTTTGGAGCAGATTTTTGAGCATACAGATATTTTGACCCTGCATCTGCCTTTGACACAGGAGACCAATTATTTGGTGAATGCTCGTTTTATCAAGCGTTTTCGCAAGAAGTTTTATCTGATTAATACCAGTCGCGGACAGATTGTCAAGACTGCTGACCTGGTCAAGTTTTTGAAAAAAGGCAAAATCTACGGAGCTGCTCTGGATGTGCTTGAATATGAGAAATATAACTTTGAGATGAATGCCGAGACAGAGGATATTAAATTTCTGCGTTCTGCACCAAACGTAATTCTCACGCCGCATATAGCAGGCTTGACCCGGCAGTCGTTTTATAAGCTATCTGATGTCATGGCAACAAAGATTTTAGATATACTTTCACATACAAAACTTTAAATTCATTTTATCATGTCAACAAAACAATTTGCAAATTTCTCAGAGAAAAAAGGTTTTTCTATCAGTGGTTGGCTGATTCTGCTCTTGTTGCTTGCAATTCTGTTTTATTCAGCTTTTCCTTTGCTGCTGCAGAGGAATGTTGCATTGTGGGTAATAATCGATATTCTTGCTTTGTATTTTTTGGGTAATGGCTTGTTTGTTATTCGTCCAAACGAGGCAAAGGTTTTCATGTTCTTTGGTCATTATGTTGGTTCTATCCGTCGTCATGGTCTGCAATACACTATCCCGTTTTTCAAAAAGATTACTGTTTCGTTAAAGATTAATAACTTCGAGACTAATCACTTGAAAGTCAATGACAACGAAGGCAATCCTGTGGAAGTTGCTGCAATCATTGTATGGCGTGTAGTGGACACAGCAAAAGCATTGTTCGAAGTGCAGAATTATTCTCAGTTTGTTGCTATTCAGAGTGAAGCAGCTTTGCGTAGCCTGGTTATGCAATATGCTTATGATGATTATGAAAATCCCGCAAAGTCTTTGATCAAAAATACTGAGGAAATATCCCACGAACTGAAAAACGAGGTTCAGGAACGCTTGGAAGTAGCTGGTATCGAAGTACTTGAAGCTCGATTAAGTCATCTTGCCTATGCAGCAGAAATAGCAGCTGCCATGCTTCAGCGCCAGCAAGCAAAGGCAGTTGTCGCGGCTCGTACAGAAATTGTTGACGGAGCAGTGGGAATGGTAGAAATGGCACTCAAAAAACTCGAAGACCAAAATATTGCCAGGTTTGATGATCAAGCCCGTGCTCGTCTGGTATCAAATCTTATGATTGTGCTTGTTAGCGACCAGAACGCAATGCCTGTCATTGACACTGCTAATTAGCATGTTTAGCTTTGATGTTATCGTTTGTTAATCAGGATTATAAAATCAAACAAATATCTTTAACCCTTGCTGGTTGCTGTCCGGCAAGGGCTATTGCTTTTATTATTAAACCGGTAAAAAATTAAGTTAGAATGAGACGAAGTGTGTTTTTACTGCTTTTTTCTGCACTGCTCTGGTCATGTAATCATGCGCCACAAAAACAGCTGGAAAATATAGCCATGCGGCTTAATAGTCATAAGTCGGTGGATTTCAAAGCAATAGAAAAATTTGTTTACATTGGACAACAGGACACAATGACAACACATTATCATGTTTGGCTAATGCGGGATCTGAGCGACACAAGCCTGGGCGGATATGCCAGAGTTTATGATAAATATCGACCTTATATACTGATACACAATAAGCTCGGTGGTATGTATGTGCTCTATCCTACAAAAAAAAGAGTACGTTTCTATCCGCATACAGACCCTGTATTGATTACCGAGGGTGATTGGATAAATTATTTTTTCCACCCTATGGATTTAATCAGTAACAGTCAATCATTTAACAGGTTTGTTGTAAAAGACACAAACATTAATCACAAGCGTTTTATATTGCTCAATACTCTTTCGGTCTCGGGCAAAACCCACACAGATGTAACTTATGTGATTGACCCTAAGACAGCCTTTCCCATAATGTCCCGTACAGTTGTCAAGCAGCCAGAGCATAGCTATATTGACCAAATGTATTTTAATGATATTCGCTTTCAAGCCATTGATACTGCCAGGTTTAATCAACAGCTACATGATTATTGCCAAAGATACCCAGTGCTCAACTTTGCTCAGGGTTCAGTTCCTGATTTGCTCTCGCACATGCTCGACATAGGCGAGCCAGCCCCACCAATAAAGGGTAGTTTTTATCGCACGGGTTTGCCTTTTGACTTTAATAAATACCTGGGTAAGTACGTGATTCTGCTGGACTTCTGGTACACACATTGTCCTTACTGTGTAATGGCAATACCATATCTGGGCAAGCTTTATGACCAGGAAAAAGACCGGGGTTTTATTGCATTTGGAATAAATTCAGTGGATAACAAGCCTGGCATGACAGATGCCGTGTTGTCGCTATGCAAACACAGGGGCATGACCTATCAACCTATCCGTACCACGCAGACCACGGATTGTAATTATAAAGTTCTTGGCTATCCAACAATGTACTTGATTGATCGCAATGGACGGATAGCATACAAGGATATTGGCTTTTCTTTGGCAAAATACAAGCGACTCAAACATGCTGTAGATAGTTTGCTTAGCATGAACTAATTTTCGTTACATATTCTCAGAAAACACAAGCGGCTGTCCCAAGTGCTTGGGGCAGCCGCTTAAGTATTAGTCGATACTCATGTCTATAACTTAATGATTTTCAGAAAGTCTTTGTGTGTGCCGTCATCAATCTGAATGATGTAAATGCCAGGTTTAATATCTTTGTTTATTGTAAGCTCGCCATTGCCACGGACTGAATAAACATTGCTGAAAAGGCTGCTGCCCCCCAGGTTTGTTATTTTTACTTTAATCTTGCCCGAAGTATTGTTGTAATAGGCTATGTGAATTGCATTTGTAGTCAGGGGATTCGGATAAATCGCGTATTTTCGGTCAATAGAGTTTACTAAATTTGTGGAAACCTGCTGAGCCTGAACTACTACGCTGTCAAGTTCCCACAGCCGGCATTGTCCAGAAGATGTGCCAGAGCTCTTGTACTCAAAGCCAATGTAAATCTTTTTGCCACTGAAATTACTCAGGTCTATGTTACCGCTTGACTTCCATGTCTGGCTGTCTTCGCCTGGATAATCAAAGCTTAACTCTTGCCATGTGTAACTGTTGGGATTATCCCCTGCTTGGTAATCTGTTGATACATAGAGATAAAGTCCCGGAAAATCCACGCCACTATCCGTGTAACGTGTCCATGTCTGGAATGTTAGCACTGGATTCTTATAGTTACTCAGATCAATAGCTGGTGTGATCAACCAGTCATCGCTAGCTTGATCTGCACCATAATTATTCATGCTTGCGTAACTACTGCTTGCATTGCATTGCCAATCATGGTTGCTCGAAATGCTATAGACGGTCCAGCCTGTGAGTGGACAATTGTCAAATGTCTCTTTGAACACTTGCTCACTGGCGCCTTGTGCAACAGACAGAGTGTATTCTTGTACAGCCGTGTCGAGGTAATTTACTGCCATGAG
>JALWCU010000363.1 GCA_027015275.1 Bacteroidales bacterium
CACCCAGAAGATGCCCTGTCATAGATTTGGTTGAACTAATGCTCACCTTATAAGCCTGCTCGCCAAAAACTTTCTTGATAGCTATAAGCTCAGATATATCTCCCAGTTTTGTTGAAGTTCCATGGACATTGATGTAATCGACATCCTGTGGACTGAGTCCTGCATCTTTTATTGCCAGTTCCATGACTTTAGCGGCACCGCGACCTTCGGGATGTGGTGCTGTTATATGATAAGCATCGCCTGTAGCAGCTACGCCTACCAGTTCGGCGTATATTTTAGCGCCTCGTCTGATAGCATGTTCATATTCCTCTAATATGAGCGTTGCTGCGCCTTCGGCCATAACAAATCCGTCGCGCTCAGCGTCGAATGGGCGCGATGCTCTCTGAGGATCATCATTTCTGGTGGATATAGCTCTAATAGAATTAAATCCAGCAACAGACGGCTCATTAATAGGAGCTTCTGAGCCACCGGTAACAATAACATCAGCCCAGCCCAGACGGATATAATTATAAGCATCGATAATAGCATGGCTCGAAGAAGCACATGCAGATACAGTCGTAAAATTGGGACCTTGCAAGTTATATTTTATAGAAATATGACCAGCTGCAATATTCAATATAAATTTGGGAATAAAATGTGGCGAAAATCTGGGTTTACGTGGCTCAGGCTGTGAATAGAAAACTTTCAGCTCGTCGTTGAGAGTATTAATACCACCTGTACCAGTACCAAAGATTACACCAACACGCTCCGGGTCAAATTCAAATTCGTCGAGGCCGCTGTCTTTCCATGCCTCATCAGTGGCGACGAGTGCAAATTGTGAATATAGATCTAATTTTCTAGCTTCTTTGCGGTCGAAATAATCAAGTGGGTTGAAATCTTTTACTTCGCAAGCAAATTTTGTTTTGTGCTGACTAGGGTCAAAGCGGGTAATAGGAGCAGCACCTGATACGCCACGACGAAGACCGTCCCAGAATTCTGGGACGGTCTTCCCCAATGGCGTAATTGCTCCTATACCAGTAACAACTACTCTCTTTAGTTCCATATAAACTTATTGTTTAACATTTTCTTCGATGTACTTGATAGCTTCTCCAACAGTGCTGATTTTTTCAGCAATGTCATCTGGAATTGAAATATTAAATTCTTTTTCAAATTCCATAACGAGTTCTACTGTATCCAGAGAGTCTGCTCCCAAGTCTGTGAAACTTGCATCTTCTGTAACGTCAGCTTCATTAACGCCTAACTTTTCTACGATAATTGATTTTACTCTTGCTGCAATGTCTGACATAGCTTTAAGTTTTAATGTTTGTTTAGAAATACTTGCTACAAAGGAAAAAATTTTATTAAAAATGCCAAAATTTTTAACAGGTTTAATTTCTATTATGTAGCGATAATTTATTGTAAAACAGTGGTTTGTGTGTTTTATTTTATTTATTAACATGCTTAAGTGTTAAATATTCAGTCATTAGCAAAGTTTTGCACAATTGAATTTAAATAAAACTGAAGAGGAATATTTTTAAATCCATATCTTGGTATTCTCTAAATAAATTAAAAAATTACTGTCATGGAACTAAAGGTTAGCCAAGTGCACCTTAACAAGGAGTTTGTTCAGGAAAAGGGCACAGATAAAAAAGTTTATACTTACGAAGAGGCTTTTCAAAAGTCCTTGGAATATTTTAAAGGAGATGAACTGGCAGCTCGTGTGTGGGTAACTAAGTATGCTCTTAAAGATTCTTATGGAAATATTTATGAGAAGTCGCCAGATGACATGCATTGGCGCATTGCCAGAGAGGTAGCTCGTATTGAGAAAAATTATCCCAATCCATTGAGCGATAAGAAAATATATGAACTATTGAAGGAATTTCGGTATATAGTACCACAGGGTAGCCCTATGGCTGGCATTGGCAATAATTTTCAGATTGTATCACTGTCCAATTGTTTTGTAATTGGTAATAATGCTGACTCTTATGGGGGAATAATGCGTACTGATGAGGAACAAGTGCAATTAATGAAACGTCGCGGTGGTGTGGGACATGACCTTTCACATATACGTCCCAAAGGTACGCCTGTGATGAATAGTGCTCTTACATCAACCGGTGTTGTGCCTTTTATGGAACGCTATTCAAATTCTACACGAGAAGTGGCACAGGATGGCCGTCGGGGTGCATTGATGTTGACAATATCTATTAAACATCCTGATGCCGAAGATTTTATCGATGCAAAAATGACTGCTGGGAAGATCACGGGTGCAAATGTTTCTGTCAAAATAGATGATGAGTTCATGCAAGCAGTGGTGGAAGACAAGGAATATGTTCAGCAGTACCCAGTAGATAGTCCTAACCCAGTGTTAACCAAGAAGGTAAAGGCTCGCAAGCTATGGGATAAAATTATTCATAATGCCTGGGCAAGTGCAGAACCTGGTGTACTTTTCTGGGATACTATTATCCGTGAGTCTGTAGCTGATAGTTATGCTGACCTTGGTTTTCGTACTGTAGCTACAAATCCATGCGGAGAGATTCCTCTATGTCCTTATGATAGTTGTCGCCTGCTGGCCATTAATCTTTATGGATATGTGGATAATCCTTTTACCAAAGATGCTAAATTCAATTTCGATCGTCTTCGTGAGCATGTGATTTATGCACAACGCATGATGGACGATATTGTTGACTTGGAAATTGAGAAAGTTGACTCTATTCTTACAAAAATAAATTCCGATCCTGAGGCAGAGGACATTAAGGCAGTCGAACGCCGTCTGTGGGAAAAAATACGGGAAAAAGCTGTGCAAGGTCGTAGAACTGGCATTGGTATCACTGCCGAAGGTGATATGCTGGCAGCATTAGGATTGCGCTATGGTAGTGCCGAAGCCATAGAATTTTCCGAATTAGTGCATAAGACTGTTGCATTAGCAGCTTATCGTGGCTCTGTAGAACTTGCCAAGGAACGTGGTGTTTTCCCAATTTATGACCCTAATAGAGAGAAAGACAATCCATATATCAACCGTATTAAAGAGGCTGATCCAGAGCTTTATGAAGATATGGTCAAGCACGGCCGTCGTAATATTTCACTTTTGACAATAGCACCTACTGGTTCGACAAGTCTGTTGACACAGACAACTTCAGGGATAGAGCCTGTTTTCTTGCCAGTTTACAAGCGTCGGCGTAAGGTTAATCCCAATGATCCTGATGTAAAGATTAGTTTTGTGGATGATAACGGCGATGCATGGGAGGAATACAACGTATTTCATCATAAGTTCCTTACATGGATGGAAGTTAATGGCTATGACATAGACAGCGTTAAACATAAGAGCGACGAAGAAATTCAAGAAATAGTCAAGAAATCACCATATTACAAGGCAACCTCGGCTGATGTGGACTGGATAAACAAGGTGCGTATGCAGGGCAGGATACAAAAATGGGTAGATCATTCCATAAGCGTTACCATAAATATGCCAGAGGATGTAACCGAAGATCTGGTGGATAAACTCTATGTTACGGCTTGGCAAGAAGGCTGCAAGGGCCTGACAATTTATCGCGAAGGCTCGCGTCAGGGCGTTTTGGTCTCAACCAAAAAGGACAAAAACAAGGAAGCGCAGACTCAGCAGCAGGACGACGGTTCTCATCCGCTCAAACGCCCAGAGGCTCTGGAAGCTGATGTGGTAAGATTTATGAACGGACAAGAACATTGGATAGCATTTATTGGACTATATAATGGGCGTCCGTATGAAATATTTACGGGTATTGATGAACCTGATTACTTGCCCATTCCCAAGCATGTAGAAAAGGGCTATATTATTAAAGTACGTGATAAAGATGGTGGTAAACGTTATGACTTTCAGTATATTAATAAAGCAGGTTACAAAGTAACAATCGAGGGATTGTCGTACAAGTTTAATCCGATTTTCTGGAATTATGCAAAATTAATATCTGGTGTGCTGCGTCATGGCATGCCTATATTGGATGTCATTCATCTTGTAGAGTCCTTGCATCTGGATAATGATAGCATAAATTCATGGAAACAGGGGGTTGCACGAGCTCTTAAGCGTTATATCCCAGATGGTACACGTCCACATAACCATGCTACCTGCCCTAATTGCGGGTCAGAAGATCTGGTATATCAGGAGGGGTGTCTGGTATGCATGAGTTGCGGCTATTCAAAATGCGGCTGAAAAAATATCCCTTTAGGCATAGCTTCCCTTTATGTTCAGGCGGCCTGAGGCCGCCTTTTTTCGTCGTGATTATTAATAAGTCTTGTTTATATACCTTTTCGTTATGTTTTGGCAAGTTCCAATAGTCGTGAAAGCGGTATTATCTATTACTATACTCGCCATTTGGAGGCTATTTCTTGACTATCCTTGCTCTGCCATTTTGCTTTATATCTGAGATTGCATTATGAAGTTGTAAGAACACAACAGAATTGTCTGTTATTGTTCCGTCCGCAATGCCCCCAGTAACGTCGGCTTTTGCAGTGGAATGGCCTTTCAAATCAATGCTTAGGTTTTGTACTTTCATCTCTGAGGCAGCGACATAAGCATAATCTTTTAGTTCCATTGTAAGTCCCATATTATTATCACCTTTTAGACGTAAATATGAATGGTCAGAGGCACGAATGGTTATCAATATTGTGTTGTTAAAAATTGCAGAAACTTTTGAGGTGTCGTAGGATTCTATCAGAGGGTTTTGTGATGTTATGGGCGAGAGAAAGACAACGTTCACATTGCCTCTGGTAGTTAGATTTGAGAGTTTGTTAACAGATGTGATGATTAGTAGAATGCTATCTGCTGCTCCTTTGATATAGAGGTGGTCTGCTATGTTGTCAGGATTGTATTTTGTATTGCTTTTTTTGGGGAAAATTATTGCGTTGTGCTGCCCTTGTTTTATGTAAATTGTGCCATTGCCCGAGACTGTTAGAGCGTCGAATTGGCCGCTGAATATGTGGGCTGAGTATTTTTCTTTTGCTTGGGAATTTTGTGCTATGGTGGTTGCTGTGAAAAAGAAAAATAAGTTTAGTATTAGCAAAAATTGGCGTGTCATAATAAAATGTTTTTATGATTACAGAACCTAACTTACTAATTCATAGCTACAAAGTCAAGACTATTTGGGCTGAGTTTAGGTGGCATTTTTGTCTAACACTTTTGGCGGTCGGAGATAGTAATGTTTTCTGGTTGTATTACAGATTGTCCACGAAGTTTTAAAAAAATTTGTGCAACCGAGATAGTGTCTTTTTCGCAGTATGTGGCGATGCGCTCCAGGTCGTGGTCTTGCCAGTATATTCGCCAGACGTCCTGTCCTGATGTTTCTGTTTTGGGACTTGGCAAATCAAAAAGTGTCGTTAGTAGTTCAAGCGATGTAAAGTGTTTGTAATCACCGAATTTCCAAAGTTCCATCGTATCGAGAAAGCGCGTTTCCCATGGTTTGCGTCCATGATTATCGAGGATAGCTGGTAGTGAGATATTGTTGACGAGCATGCGCCGGGCTATGTATGGAAAGTCAAATTCTTTCCCATTGTGTGCACAAAGATATGAATCTGTGGTTGAGAAGTATTTTTCTAATAGGGTTTTGAAGTTTTCGAGAATACACTTTTCATCGTCTCCGTAGTAGGTCTTGACTCTCAGTTCCATTTTTGTTGTGATAAAGGCTAGTGATATTGCTACTATCTTGCCAAATTCTGCATAAATACCTGCTTGATGATAAAATTCTTCGTCTGGCAAATTGTCATGGTTGACATAACTAGCTTTGATATCCCAAAGTTTTTTCCATTGCGGGGGTAGCTGGTCATAAGCAGCAAAAGCGGGTACTGTCTCGATGTCGAGGAAAAGTATTTTGTTCAGGGCGAGGTCTTTGAAGTTCATGGCTAGTTTTTTTTAGACAAATAAATCTTCGAGTTCGTGTGCACTGTCAGAGGCAAGAGTGGCGAAGAATTGATGTTCAAGGTTATTGAGCAGATGTATGGCTGCTATCTGATGTTTGCATATTCCTGGAACATCATCGTCGCATGAGCAACGGGACATGACGTAATCATTGCTAATTTTAAACTCCACGGTTTGGTAGCGATAGCGTACTTTTAGTTTTAGTCGGATATAGTTCTTTTTCAGAGTCAATAGATGAAAATCTTCGGGTAAGTACTTGTGAATGTTTTTGTTAAATTCTATTGCACGTGTCTCTGCCACTGTTCCTATCATCACGAATTTATTATTTTGCCTAAGGTAGCGTGATTTGGTTTTCTGGTATGTTGGACTGTTGAAATAGTTTTTTAACCAAAGCAATGCTGCAATTTTGTGCTCGCAGAAATTCTGCATGCATGTGCAAGTCATGTTTATATTAGGCGTTAGATAATTATTTATTTCTACTTTGTTGTCTTGTACAATGAAGCTGGCATGCTGCAATAAAGGATTAAGCCAGGTTATTTTAATGTCTCGGTTTTGAGCAATTTGAATACCTTTTTGCAGGTTTTCTGGGTAAAAGTCTTTGAATTCATCGATGAACTTGTTTATATATTCCGTTGTCTCAGGTGCTGGCAACTGTGGGTAAAAACGGTTGTTATATTCCTGGGCAAGCTGATTAAAGTTGTTTTTAAGGTACAGCAATGCAGCAACTTGATGCTTGCACATTCCTTTGTCATAAGGGCAGGTGCAGCTGGCTGATATAGCAGGTGATGTGAAGTCCTTTATTTCGACGATATATGGCTGTGGTTGGCTTCCCAAGACTTCGAAACGTGCGGTGCGCAGGCGGATGTTGACTTCGGCCTTTTTTATCATATTATTATAAAAGTAAAGCTTGCCTCGTTCAAAGACTTCAGGTCGTGCCAAGTGAACAAATTCTGTGATATAGTCCAGGTTGAGAGCCACAAAAATAAGACTTAGAGTTTAGAGAAAAATACTAAAAATCTGTTCACAGAGAAAATAAAATTGACAGTTTCCTGGGATTTTTTTACAAAAAAAGGCACGCCAGCAAAAGAGCCAGCGTGCCTTGCAGAAAAGTCTAATAAGACTTGTGTCCTAGAAGCATGCGTTATTTAATTCCTGCGATTTCCTCCAACATGTCTGTTGTCAGAGATTTTGGACGCTCGATTGCATAACCCAAAGCACGATCCCAGATAATATTAGATAAAATACCGAATGAACGTCCCACACCAAATAGTACTGTGTAGAATTCATATTCGCGAACGCCATAATGCCATAGAACTGTACCTGAGTGTGCATCAACATTTGGCCAGGGGTTCTTTGCCTTACCCTGTTCTGTCAGTATTGGTGGGACAAT
>JALWCU010000364.1 GCA_027015275.1 Bacteroidales bacterium
TTTGAATAAAAAAAGCCGAGCCAACAGACTCGGCTCTGTGGACCCAGTGGGAATCGAACCCACGACCTCGGGCTTGCAAAGCCCGCGCTCTAGCCAACTGAGCTATGGGCCCAAAATCGGTCAGCGCCTTTTTGCGTGTGCAAATATATAGCACGTTTTTTTTACTTGCAAATTTTTTTGCACTTTTTTTGATACTAAATTTTGTAAATCTTTTATTCTTTGCATTATGAAAATACGTATTATATTGTTATTGAGTCTGTTAATTATTTTGACTTTGCCCTTTGCCTGCCAGAGTGATAAACCACAAAAGGCTATATCTTCCCGGGATATTGATACTAGTTATCTTACTGATTACCAACCTTATCCAGGCGATCCTGACTCTGTCGTGCGTCTATTTTACAAGTACTTAGACCAGAGAAAATTCAGATTGGCTTACCAGTTTGTTGATCCCAAGGTATTTGGAACTTTTGACTATTTTTCGTCCATCAAAGGGTTTGGGAATACAAAACACATAAATATCAAAAAATTAGAGCATTACTTTTCCTACTATGTATGCCCATGTGATTTGAATTTTTACTTTGTGCAGCTTTGGCAGACAGATATTCATGGCAATTCGCAGGATATCAATGTTTTTCTCAAAGTAGAATCAAAAGACAATTTGTATAAGATTACTGATTTTAGCATAATACCAAGAACGAAAGACGACTTTCGTCCAGAGCGATTTTTCAAGGCTTCGGGTGATGTGATGAGCTTCCCTGAGACAATGCGTATGGGTGAACAACACGAATTTTATGGCAGTTGGCAGGATACGAATTATTATGTACATTCATTTTTTTTTGATGTTTATAATATTGAAGAACAGCCAATATGGAACTTTGTTTTTATCTACAAGCAAATAGGCAAGGATTACGTTTTATCAAATTTTTACTTTGGTGCTAATGACCTTCACAATAACACATTATTTAACACAGCCTATAGTTCAAAGAATTATTTTCTTTTAGAAACGACTAGTGGTGGACGTGGTACCGGTGGCGGTTCGTATTCATGTGGATATTATACACCTTGGATGCAGAATGTTTTGGAAATTCTCTCAGACACATGGTCTTATATAAATTTATCAGAAAAACATGCCTTTGTTAATACCGAAGATTATGTTGATTCTATAAAATTATTTGAGAAAGGCAAAGACTTATTTCTACGAGTAAAATTTAATAGCGAATTCACAATTTACTATGATTCGCCCCGAGACACTGTTTGTGGAGAAAATAGCTGTTATAGAATTTACAAGTTTGATTTCAATAAAATGAAATTCTCTGAATACCAAACAATTGGCGACACAACAAATATTGGTTCATTGGTTAGCGATGGACACTTTGAACAGGTCAAAAAATACAGAGTAAAGTGCAAAGAGCATTAGACTTTCAGCCCAACAACCAGAATATCATCAACTTGAGGATATTCACCACGCCAATCTGACAATTCCTTGGCTAATAATTCCCTTTGTTTTGCCATAGAATACGAACTCATGCTTAGGATAAAATGCTGAAATTTTTTCTTATGATATTTACCCAATTTTTCGCCACCTAATTGATCAACAAAACCATCTGTAAACAAATAAATTACATCGTCTTCTCTCAGTTTTATTCCGTGCTCTGTAAAATCTTGCATTCTAAAATACCTCGATATTGGCATTCTATCCCCTCTTATTCTGTATATAATATAATCTTTTGCTTTTTCAATAGTAATATCTTCCAGGGAATTGTCATCGAGGCTCATAAGTCCCTGTTTTTTATCCTTTTTTCTAACAATGTATAGAGAAATATATGCGCCTGAATAAAATATAGTGTTATGCCGTTTGTTATATTTGATAATAGCTATATCCATACCATCTTTTATATTATAATTAATTTTCTCCTGGTGTAAGCCTTTGATCACCCCTTTACGCAATTCGTTTAAAATTTCATCTGTATCTAATATTTTTTCATCACCCACAAGTTCATTCAGCAAAGTTATCCCCATAAAAGAAATCATAGCTCCAGGCACTCCATGTCCTGTGCAGTCGCCAACAGCAAGAATTAAATTATCTTCCACCTCAGTCCACCAATAAAAATCTCCTGACAGCTGATCAAGCGGCTTGTAAAAAATAAAAAAATCTTTAAAATATTTCTCAAGAGTACTTCTTTCAGGAAGAAGAGCTTTTTGAAGACGTGAAGCATATTCGACACTCTCTTTCAACTTACGCTGTGAAAGCTCCAACTGAAATTTCTGTTCTGACAGGGTCTCTCTTTGTAATCGTATATGTTCTTTTTGTTTTTTGCTTATCAAGTACCTTTTTCTATACAAAAAAGTAAAAATCACACTAATTAGTAGAATCAAAATTACAAACAAAATGATTATACGTTGCTTACGGGCTTCAAGTTCCTTTTGTACCAATTCCTGTTTATTAAGTTCCAGCACTTTGGCCATGCGCAAACTATCCATTCTGCTTTTTTCGTCCAGCTTCAGTCTAAGCTCCAGATTAGCAACTGTTTGCTGCCTTTCTGCATTAATTTTTCTCTGGAAAAACTCATTATATTTCTTGTGTGCATAATAAGCTTCCTTGAACCGTCCCTGCGCTTCATAAATTTGTGCTAAATATGAATAGGACATCCGCATTATTTCCAGATAAATAGTATCTTCTGGGTTCGATATTACCTGCTTAAAATATTTCTCTGCCTGCTTATATTTTCCCATGAAGAAATAAGCTTCTCCTATATTTGATAGCTCTATGGCTTTCCTGAGCTGGGTTGTATCTTCCTGCATTGCCTGTTTAAAATATTCAACAGCTCTTGAATAATTTCCTAAATAAAAATATGCAGCACCTATATCATTTTTGCTATAGGTTGTGCTATCTCTATTCTGCTCATATATTGTTAGAGCTTTGTCCAAATAATATTTTGCCGAGTCTTCATTATTCAAATAATAATATACCCTGCCAAGTCGCATGTAATAATAAAGCTGCTTCTTTATCGATTTACCTCTCACCCTGGCTAACAAAGATAACACCTTCTTATAAGCTTGTTTCGATGGCTCATAATTACCTGAGAGGGAATATAGTTGCGCTAAATTTCCATAAGACAGAATTAATAAACTCGTATCATTGAGTCTATAAGCAATCTTCAAGGCTTTTTCATAGAAATTAGCGCTCTGTCCAAATGCACCTATATTTGCATAAAGGTAGGCTATATCGGAGAATAACTTATATTTCCTTTGTGCTGCATTTATTTTATCGGCAAACTGACGTACTAAACTAATAAAATAATAAACACTATCCGGCTTATTTTTGTAATAATACCAAGATAAAGAAACAGCTGCTTCTGCTCTGAGGCTATCATTTTTTGAACACAAAATAATATGTCTAAGGCTATCTACATTAACATCGTTTATTGTCAATGATTGGCCATCCAGACCAATTAATATAAATAATGACAATAATAAAAATATTCGTATATATCTATCTCTAAGCAAGTTACTAAACACCTATTATATTTTTCTCTACCTTTAAAAATTTGTTTACCTTAAATCAAATTAAAAAAAAAAAGATTCTTATATGTTAAACTAAAAAGACAAAAATTACTTTAAAATTTTAGAATTTGCATTTAAGATTCAGGATATTACAGAAACAAAGATTTTTATAAAAAATTATCTATCGAAAAAAAAAATAGCTTATTTGCTACTGTCCGTATTTTTCTGCAAATCTGTTTATCAAGTTTTCGATTTCTCGACGCTTGGGCAATATAATAAGCCACTGCTGCGGAATTGCGCCCAGTCCATAGAACGTTCCTGCCAGACCACCTGTTACTGCCCCAGTCGTGTCTGTATCCTCGCCCAGATTAACGGCTGTCAAGACCGCCTCTTCGTAGCTATTCGTTGTCATAAAAGACCACAGAGCCGCTTCCAGTGTATAAACAACGTATCCCGAAGAACTGATCTCTGACTCTGCAAACGTGGAAATGTCATCGTCCAGTATCCTGGCAAAAGACTGGTATTCTTCCTCTGTCAGTTTTTGGCGAATCAGGTCTCGCACTTGCATTTGCATCTCGATGTATGCCTGTGCTTTGTTGGCCGTTTCTAGTAATTTCTCGACATATTTAACATAAATATAACAAGAAATAATAGCTCTGTAATGCGCATGAGTTATCGAAGAGGCGAGGCGAACCCGTTCAAATTTTTCCTGCTCTTCCAGACCATGAAGAGTAAAGGCCACAGGCAAGATTCGCATAAGACTACCATTGCCGTTAGACCATTGGTCATCGACACCCGATTGTGTTGGCGGCACACCTGATGCCAATTTTTCCAAGGCACGTGAGGTCGTCGTTCCAATATCAAAAACTTCATCATAAGGCGTCCACAAAGCTTCCTTGTACCAACGGACAAATTTTTGTCCCATATCATCAATGTCAAAGCCGCCAAGAAGACTATCTACAGTGCACAAAGTAAGCGATGAGTCGTCAGACCATGTCCCGGCCTTTTGCCCATAAGTGCCATTGCCAACCATTCCAGTTATTGGATGTTCCTTACGCTCGAGTCGTGGCTCAAACTCCACTGGCACACCCAGAGCATCGCCTACAATAACGCCCCACAAGCCTCCTTTTATTTGGTCTTTTGTCGCTCTCATACTCTTGTTTTTTTCTCCAAGTTAAAAAAAATGTGATTTTTTTTAAACATCTTTTGAACAAAAAAACATTTTTATAATTTGTGTAAGTAAAAACTAAGGGAGCAATGACAGTGGATAAAGTACTTATTTTCAAAACCAAGCGCAGAATCGTCATATATTCTGTTTTGGTTAATTTGTTTCTCTCAACGATAAAACTAATTGGAGGTTATCTATCCAGCTCTTCCGCACTTATTGCAGACGGCGTGCATTCTCTCTCTGACCTGGCAGCAGCCTTGAGTATTCTCGTGGGTATAATATTGTCCAACCGCAAATCCCGTCAGTTCCCTTATGGCATGTATAAAATAGAGAATCTTGTCTCACTGGTCAGCGCTTTTGCTATTTTCTTTGCTGGTTATGAAATAGGTCGTGAGGTTCTTTTTGGCAAAATGGAAAAAATGAATTCTCTGCCTATCGCACTAACGGCTATTGGATTGACACTTATCACAACTTTTATTTTCTCTACTTATGAATTGAAAAAGGGCAAAGAAGTTAACTCACCAGGACTGATTGCTGATGCCAAGCACGTTATGACTGACTTTTATTCCTCGCTCGTGGTTGTAGTGGGTGTAATTGCCCAATATTTGCAGATACTGTGGTTGCTCAAAATCGTCGTCATCATAATAATTGGATTTGTTTTCTACAGTGGATTCCATATCTTACGTGAGGCAATTAAAGTTTTACTTGACGCATCGGTTGATAGAGATACTATTGAGCAGGTAAAAAAAATCATTGATGAACATAAACAAATTGCCAGGCTTAATGCTATTCAAGGCAGAAACTCAGGAAGTTATAAGTTCCTAGAGCTTGATCTGGCCGTTGATTTTGACACTCTCGAAGAAGCCCATGAATTTGTAGAACATCTCAAACATCACATACTCAGCGAAGTAGAATTCGTCGAAGATGTGGTCATACACTTTGAACCTGCCAACAAAGAGCACAAAATAGCAGTACTTACATCCGAAACAGGCAAAATTTCCAGTCATTTTGGCGGTGCAAGCCACATACATATCTTCACCAAAACCGATGAGGGCTATAAACAAGAGATTTTAACTAACCCTGCACAGAGTCTTGATCATGGTAAATCGCTGGAACTTTCCGAGTTCCTTCATCACAAAGGTGTACGCTGTATTGTAATGAGGCCAGCTGTGAACGACCGCCCGCTCAAGGCTCTCGAAGCATTCCACATAAAACCTATTTTCACCGACAAAACATATATTGACCAAATAAATATTAATGAAATAAAATGTTAAGCTATGGACAAAAAAGTCGTAATAATAACCGGCTCTACCCGCGGACTGGGACTAGCTATGGCAAAAAAATTCCTTGCCATGGGACACAACGTAGTTATCAACGGCACAAGCAAAGAGTCTGTAGCCAATACTCTTGCGTATCTTACTGATTACAAAAAACAAATAGCATTTTTTGCCGGCTCGGTCGCTCTACCACACACGCATAAAAAATTATTAGAGGCAGCTCTTGACAAATTCCAAGGTGTGGACATCTGGATAAATAATGCTGGCATTCCGCAGCCCTATGATTATCTTGTCAATCTAAACGATGAGACAATCGTAAATATCACGCAAACAAACGTGGCTGGTGTAATCCTGGGTACAAAGGCCGCTTTAAAGCACTTTATTTCTCAAAACAAAGGCGCAATATGGAATATCAATGGCTTTGGCAGCGACGGCGATATGAAACCACGGCTCACTGTCTATGGCACTACCAAACGCGCCGTGGACTATTTCACTCGAGCTAGTTTCAAGGAAAACAAAGACCAATACCCATGGCTCACTATTGGTACGATTAATCCCGGAATGATTAAGACACAATTTTTAACAAAATCACTCGAAGGAGTTGATACAGAAACAATTGAACAAAATATAGCATTTAACGCAATATTTGCCTCAGCCGCGCAGGATATTGCAGAAAAAATAGTTCCTCAGATACTCGCTGCACCCAAGGGCTTTTCACATCTTCGTTATATGTCCCTGCCAATGGTACTCTCGCGACTATACAAGGCTCGCAAAATCCTGAAAAAAATGAAATAATCTTTCGAACTAAGCTGAAATTCTTATCTTTATAAAAACACTACATCAAAACACACTCATGAAAATAACAGCCTTTAACGCCAGTCCACGCGCACAACACAGCAACACACACCGAATGGTTAGCGCCTTTCTCAAGGGCTGCCAGCAAGCAGGAGCTGAGACAGAAAACATCTTTCTTGCCAAGAAAAAAATCCATTATTGCCTCGGCTGCTTCGACTGCTGGACTATCACTCCGGGTCAGTGTATCATCAAAGATGATATGACAGAACTGACAGACAAGCTAATGTCATCCGATATTGTAGTGCTGGCAACACCACTATACGTGGACAATGTCTCAGGAATTATGAAAAACTTCCTTGATAGGCTCATTCCCATTGTCATGCCATATTTTGACAAAGATCCGCAGGGCGAGACACGCCACAAACCACGCTTTGAGCGTTACCCGAAATTCGTTGTCATATCCAATTGCGGTTTCCCCGAGCAGTCTCATTTCCAGACA
>JALWCU010000365.1 GCA_027015275.1 Bacteroidales bacterium
AATCATTCCTTGTCCGCCGGAACCACTGAGTCTAATATCTATTCTTCCCATTATTCGCTCCTATTTACTTAATCCAACTACTGCATCATAAGTTTCAATGTGTTCAGGTTTATCAATCTCATGAAGTACACCTATAGTGTATTTACCTTCAAGTTCTTCAGGAGACATTCTTTTCGCCTTTTCCACATTCACCGCTCTTTCTTTCATATCTACGAGCATTGATGTAGGAGTTTTGAATTTATTTTTTCTACCGAAACCAGTCGGACAAGCATTCATAATTTCAACTAAACTTAGTCCTTTGTGTTGAAGAGCTTGCTTGATGGTTTTTTCACAATGAGTAGAATGATATGCAGTTGTTCTTGCAACAAAAGATGCACCTGCTCCGATTGCAAGGTCGGTAATGTTAAAGTTGTTTTCAGTCATACCGTAAGGAGCGGTAGTAGCCCATGCACCCTTAGGTGTGGTAGGAGAGGCTTGAGCTCCGGTCATACCATAAATATTGTTGTTATAAACAAATACTGTGATATCGATATTTCTTCTGCAAGCGTGGATTAAATGGTTACCACCGATAGCAGTCATATCACCGTCACCGCCCATGGCAATTACATTAAGTTTGGGGTTAGCTACTTTAACACCTGTGGCAAATGCGATTGATCTACCGTGAGTGGTGTGCAAAGTATTTAAATCAATATAACCCGGCATTCTACTTACACAACCGATTCCGGAAGTCAAAACCAAATCATCTTTATTTAATTTAAGAGCTTCAATAGCTCTGATGAATGCTTTTAAAACTATACCATATGTACATCCGGGACACCAGATATGAGGTAATTTTTCATTTCTTAAATATTTAGAATAATCGTAAGACATTTATACAAACCTCCTAACTTTCTCTAAAATCTCTGAAGGTAAGATAGGATCTACCATAAGGCTGAATAAACCTTCTACTTCACAACGTCCTTTAGCTACCCTTTCAACTTCAAGAGTCATTTGACCTAAGTTCATTTCAGGAACTACTATTCCTTTAATATTATTTTTAGTGATTAATTTTTCCAAATGTTTTTCAGGGAACGGCCAAATTGTAAGAGGTCTTACCAAACCGGCTTTAATTCCTTGATTTCTTGCTTCCACAACAGCGTGTTTAGCAGATCTTGCATTGACACCTATAGCAAAAATTAAGATTTCAGCATCATCAGTCATGAATTCTTCAACTTTTACAATTTCATCGTAATTTTTGTCAATTTTCTCGATTAATCTGACTGTATTTTTAGTATGAAGAACAGGATCATTAGTAGGGAAACCTGTTGCATCATGATGTAAGCCTGTTACATGAAATCTGTATCCCGAACCGAAAGCAGGCATAGGATTAAAATCCTTATCCATATCATAAGGTAAGTAATCTTCAGGTTTGCAATCAGGCTGTAATCTGTCGACAAGTTCCATTTCGCCTTTAGCAGGAATTGTAAGAGATTCCATCATTTGACCGATAATAGCATCGGTTAAAACATAAACAGGACATCTGTATTTTTCAGCTAAATTAAAAGCTCTGACAGTTTCATCAAATTGTTCTTGAACTGATGCAGGAGTTACGGCAATTACAGGGTGATCCCCATGAGTTCCCCATTTAGCCTGCATAATGTCAGATTGACTAGGTCCTGTAGGCATACCTGTTGAAGGACCGCCTCTCATTACATTAACTATTACGCAAGGAATTTCACAAAGCATTGCAAAACCGATGTTTTCTTGCTTGAGTGATATTCCGGGTCCGCTTGAAGCAGTTAAAGATTTAACTCCCGCAAGAGATGCTCCGATTACTGAAGCCATAGCTGCAATTTCATCTTCCATTTGAATGAATCTTCCACCGAATTTAGGCAATCTTTCCGCCATTCTTTCGGCAACTTCCGTTGAAGGCGTAATAGGATATCCACCAAAAAATTTACAACCTGCATATAAAGCACCTTCTGCTACGGCATGGTTACCCATCATAAATTTAACTTCTTTAGCCACTGATATCCTCCTAACCTATTTTCTCAATTTCAATTGCGAAATCGGGACATCTTAGTTCACATTGCATACAAGCAATACATTTGTCCTCGTCCTTAATAGCTACTTTGAAATCTCTCATTTCAATAGCGTCTGTCGGGCAAAGTTCTACACAAATTTCGCAGCCCTTGCACCACTTCTCGTTGATAATTATCTTCCCTTTTGCCATGTAAAACTCCTTTTTAATATCTTTCCGTAGTGGCAACTAATCTACGGTTTATTATTTTTATTTTTTTAATGCTTTTGCTACTGTTTCACCGATTTCAGCAGGACTTACAACTACATGAACACCTGCCGCTTCAAGTGCATCCATTTTTTCTTTCGCTGTTCCTTTACCGCCGGAAATTATAGCACCGGCATGTCCCATTCTTTTACCCTTAGGAGCAGTTTGACCGGCAATAAATGCAACAACAGGTTTACTGATATTTTCTTTGATAAATTCTGCAGCTTCTATTTCAAGAGTTCCACCGATTTCACCTATCATTACAATAGCTTCTGTTTCAGGGTCAGCTTCAAAAAGAGGTAAAAGCTGCTTGTAACTCATACCGATAATAGGGTCACCACCAATACCTACGGCAGTTGTAATACCGAAACCGGCATTAACTACTTGATTACTTGCTTCATAAGTTAATGTTCCTGATTTTGAAATAAGACCTACATTACCTTTTTTGAAGATAAATCCGGGCATAATACCGATTTTACATTCATCGGCAGTGATAATACCAGGGCAGTTAGGACCTATCAATTTAGAACCTTTTTTAACTGCATAAGCTTTTGCAAACATCATGTCTTTCACAGGTGTTCCTTCTGTAATTGTTACAATAAGTTCTATCCCTGCATCTGCAGCTTCCATAACAGCATCTGCAACAAATGCAGGTGGAACGAAAATCATACTTACTGTTGCATCTGTTGCTTCAACGGCTTCAACTACAGTATTAAAAACAGGTTTATCAAGGTGCTTTTGCCCGCCTTTACCCGGAGTGACACCACCAACAATTTGTGTGCCATAAGATAGACATTGCTCTGCGTGAAAAGAGCCTTCTTTACCTGTGAAACCTTGAACTATAACTTTTGTATTTTTATTTACCAATATACTCATTTTATGCCCCCTTTGCTGCGTTTACTACTTTTATTGCGCCGTCTTTAAGATTATCTGCCGCTATAATGTTATCAATTTTAGCGTTTCTTAGAATTTCAGTTGCCTCTTCGGCATTTGTTCCGTCAAGACGAACAACAACAGGGACATTCACTTCAGTGATTTTAGTTGCTTCCAAGATACCGTTTGCCACTCTGTCACAACGAACGATACCACCGAATATGTTAACAAAAATTGCTTTTACGTTAGGGTCTTGTAATATGATTTCAAAACCTTTTGCAACGGTTTCAGCACTTGCTCCGCCACCTACATCAAGGAAATTTGCAGGATCGCCGCCTTCGTGCTTAATAATATCCATTGTGGCCATTGAAAGTCCGGCACCATTAACCATACAACCTACATTACCGTCAAGTTTGACATAACTCAAACCGTATTTGCCGGCTTCAACTTCAGTAGGTTCTTCTTCAGATAAATCTCTCATTGAAAGAATTTCGGATTGTCTGAAAAGTGCATTGTTGTCAAAAGACATTTTAGCGTCAAGTGCTATAAATTTACCCGCACCTGTTCTTACAAGAGGGTTAATTTCTATTAATTCGGCATCATTATCCATATAAACTTGATAAAGAGCTTTAGCAAATGATATAAAGGTATTTACTTGTTCTTTAGGCAAACCGAGACCGAAAGCCAAATCTCTACCGTGAAAACCTTGGAAACCTACTGCAGGGTCTATTGCAACCTTAATAATTTTTTCAGGTGTTTTAGCTGCAACTTCTTCGATTTCCATACCACCTTCGGTAGATGCCATCATTACAGGCATTTCTTTGGCTCTGTCTAATACCATACCAAGATAAAACTCTTTATCAATATCAAGACCTTCTTCAATGTAAATTCTGTGTACAACTTTACCTTCAGGTCCTGTTTGATGAGTTACCAATGTTTTTCCGAGTAATTCTTCAGCATACTTGCCGACTTCTTCGGTTGATTTTGCGATCTTTACTCCGCCGGCTTTACCACGTCCTCCGGCATGAATTTGCGCTTTTACAACCCAAAGGTCTCCGCCTAATTCTTGAGCTGCTTTAACCGCATTTTCAGGTTTAAATGCTACAGCCCCTTTTGGAGTAGGCACTCCGTATTTTCTGAAAATTTCTTTTGCCTGGTGTTCATGAATGTTCATAATTCACCTTCCTATTATAATATTGGTTTATAGTAATTTTGGAATTTATACATGAACACGGCAATTAGCAAGGAATTTTTATTTTGCTTCATAATTATAACGGGGTGTTAAACACCCCGCCTAAATTTAACTCTAATTAGAATCCAAGTTTACCCATATCAGCAACGAGATTTTTCACTGCGTTAACAGATACATCCATAGCTTTTTGTTCTTCTTCATCCAAATCTACTTCTATAATTCTTTCTACACCGTTTGCACCGAGAACTACAGGAACACCTACGTAGTAACCGTCAACGCCATACTGTCCTTCGAGGTAAGCGCAGGTAGGAAGTACTCTTTTCTGATCTTTGATGATAGATTCAGCCATTGCAATTGCAGAAGAAGCAGGTGAATAGAATGCTGAACCTGTCTTAAGAAGACCAACAACTTCGCCGCCGGCTTTTTTAGTTCTTTCAACCATAGCATCCATAACTTCTTTAGCTTTAGCTTCATCTCCGTATTTTTTAACAAGTTGCTCCATTACCGGACAACCGTTTACGTTTGCATATCTTACAAGAGGAACCATTGTGTCGCCGTGTCCGCCAAGAACCATAGCATTTACATCTTTAACGGAAACGCCGAGTTCCCAAGCAATGAAAGAAGAGAATCTTGATGAATCAAGAACTCCGGCTTGTCCCATTACTCTGTTTGCAGGAAATCCTGTATATTTTTGCATTAAAGTAACCATAGCATCAAGAGGATTTGAAATAACTATTACATAAGAATCAGGCGCATATTCTTTGATTCCTTCTGCAACTGATTTAATGATATTAGCATTAGTAGTTAAAAGGTCATCTCTGCTCATTCCGGGTTTTCTCGGAAGTCCTGCAGTTACAATGATAATATCTGCACCTTTAATTCCTTCATAAGTATTAGTTCCTTTTAATTCAACATCAAAACCGTCAACTCGTGAAGCTTCTGCGATATCAAGAGTTTTACCTTGCGGCATATCTTCAACTATATCAAATAATGCTACGTCACCGAGTTCTCTTAATGCAGAAAGTTGAGCAAGAACTCCACCAATTTGTCCACCACCGATTAAAGCAATTTTAGGTCTTTTGAAAGCCATTTTAGCCCCCTATTTATATTTTTTTGTCTAAACAGACGATTATTACCTTAAACAAGAGGACAGGCATCTGCCTGTCCTTATTAACTTAATTATATTGCATCAATTATTGCATTATAAGTTGCACTTGGTCTCATTGCTGCTTCAGTTTTTTTCTTATCGGGTTTGTAGTAACCGCCTATATCAACAGGTTTACCCTGAGCTGCAAGTAATTCAGCATCAATCTTATCAGCATTATCTCTCAAATCTTTTGCAATTTTTTCAAATTTAGCTTTAAGTTCCGCATCATCATTTTGAGCTGCAAGTGCTTCCGCCCAATAAAGTGAGAGATAAAAACTACTTCCTCTATTATCTATTTCGTTAACTTTTCTTGACGGAAGTTTTTGGTTTTCAAGATAATCGCCAATAGCTTTATCAAGTGTGGCTGCAAGAACTTCAGCTTTTTTGTTATTATAGTTTTTAGCAACAAGCTCTAATGAAGGAACAAGTGCACAGTATTCTCCGAGAGAATCCCAACGTAAATGTCCTTCTTTTAAAAACTGTTGAACGTGTTTAGGAGCAGAACCGCCTGCACCTGTTTCGAAAAGTCCGCCGCCTGCAAGAAGAGGAACAATTGAAAGCATTCTTGCGGATGTTCCGAGTTCCAATATAGGAAAAAGGTCGGTTAAATAATCTCTTAAAGCATTACCTGTTGCGGAAATAGTGTTAAGTCCTTTTCTAACTCTTTTAAGTGAAAAATTCATAGCATCTACTGGTTTCATAATGTGCCATTCGATACCTTTTTCGTCAAACTCAGGTGCATATTTTTTGACTTTCTTGATTATTTGAGCATCATGCCCTCTGTTTTCGTCAAGCCAGAATATTACAGGTTCACCTGAAGCTTTTGCTCTTGTAAAAGCAAGTTTAACCCAATCTTTAATTGGCAAGTCTTTAGCTTGACATGAACGGTAGATATCGCCGGGCTCAACTTCTTGCTCCATTAAAACAGTCCCGTCGGAAGCAACAACTTGAAATTTACCTTTTGATTCAGCTATGAAAGTTTTATCGTGAGAACCATATTCTTCAGCTTTTTGAGCCATAAGACCGACATTTGACACACTACCCATAGTTGACGGGTCGAATTGACCGTTCTTCTTGCAGTCTTCAACTACTTCACGATACATTGTCGCGTAACATCTATCAGGCACCATTGCTATCGTGTCTTGCAATTTATCTTGAAGATTCCACATTCTGCCACCGTCTCTAACAACAACAGGCATAGACGCATCAACGATGACATCATTAGGAACATTAAGATTAGTTATATTATTTCTTGAATCAACCATTGCAAGTGCAGGACCTGTTTCATAGCATTTATTAATATCAGCAATAATTTCTTCTTTCTTATCGGCAGGTAATTTTTCCAATTTTGCAAGAATGTCGCCAAGTCCCAAGTTTGGATTTGCACCGATTTCTTTAAGGGTATCGGCGTGTTTTTCAAGAGCATCTTTAAAATACACTGAAACTGCATGACCGAACATTACCGGGTCGGAAATTTTCATCATTGTAGCTTTTAAGTGAAGTGACAAAAGAACGTCTTTTTCTTTTGCTTCTTGAGCTGTTTTAGCGTAGAAATCTCTAAGTTGAGCTACATGCATTACGGAACTGTCAAATACTTCACCGTCAAGTAATGCAACTTCTTTTTTAACTTCCACATTTCCTTTTTCATCAACAAACTGAATCTTTACTGTATCAGCCTTATCCACAGTAACTGATCTTTCAGTTTCATAGAAATCACCGCCGCCCCTGTGAGCAACTCTGCACTTAGAGTTTTCAGG
>JALWCU010000366.1 GCA_027015275.1 Bacteroidales bacterium
GAACTTGCTGCAAATTTCACGGCCATCGCCTGTTTATGCTTGGGTAATAAGACTATCTTTACCTTAAAAGACCAAAGAAGGTATATGACATTATTTAGCTTTTTGACTGGCAGTATCTTGACAATTAGTTTGTATTTCCCATGGGCCTGATATACCTGTGCACTAATTTTTATCTTACTGGGAATTATACCATTAGCTAGTAACTTGTGAGGTGATTTATACTGTATAAATTTTGCTTGCAGTATCTGTGGCTTGGCTTGTGCGTCATTTGGCAGATCAATAATTTTTGTATAATATGGCAACAAATATGCGTCCTGATAAATTGCCCGCTGAAAAGAAAGGAAATAAAATTTTTCTATTTTTTCTCCGTTTTTAAGTGTGTATGATTGGACAGGCTGCCAATTTATAACATCACTGATTATTATCTGAGCCTTGGATATGAAAGAGAAACTGAGCAAAATAAGTATTATAACAGTCTTTCTCATTTTATGTAGATTTATTATTAATGCGCAAGATATTAATTTTTTACAAAGTTTTTATTTCAAGGAATTTATTAATCCTTCGTTTGTAGCTCAAAATAATTGTAACTATCTGAGTGCCAACGACAGTCAGACAGCCTTTGAGTATGGCGGTATCAACACCATACTAGCCGGTTTTTCAGGATTTTATCCAAGAGCCAAAAGCGGCATAGTGTTTTTATTAAAAAATGAATTTCACCCTGACCACATTATCAACCAGTTCTCTGGAAAATTAGCATACGTATATAAAATTAAAATATCCAGGAATTTTCAGCTCATTCCCAGCTTAGCGGCCAATTATAACCAGCAAAACATTAATTCTGGAAATATCGTATTCCCATCAATGGTGCAGGAATTAGGTGTGAATAACAATATTGATTACACATCCCTGCCAGAGAGAAACAGTAGATTCTCCGGATTAGACGCTTCCATGCTGCTTAGCTTTAATAACTTTTATTTAGGTATAATGGCCAGCAATATTGTAACCTACAATTTTTCTAATCTTAATAGTAGCAAGAATGCAAAAAATTGGATATTATCACTTGGCTATAACTTTTACTCCAAACGACGGAAAACTTTAGCCGCTCTACTTTTTGTTCAAAAATATGCATACATGACAAAGGCAAATTTAAGTTTTATCTGGTTCGCAACGGACAATATATCTCTATCTACAAGCATACAAAACTATCAATTACATAACACAGCATTTTCTGTATCAGGCAGCTACAGGCATAATAAACTCAACTGGATTGTAAGTTATGGCATCAACATTGGCCAGTTGGCTTTTTCTATCTATGAAGTAGGTCTGCAATATGAATTTAATTGCAAAAAAAGAAGACAAAACACAATAATTTGCCCTGCGTATCAGTTATAATTTAAAGTTTGAAAGTTAAGTTATTTTTTTCTTACTTTGTTTTTTGATACCAATTTGAAAAGCAATAAAAACACTTTATAACCATGAAAATTAAACGCAGCTTTGCAATTTTCATACTCTTATTGACCGTAGCATGGACATTTCAATCATGTAAATCAAGTGGGATAAAATTACCACACCGTCAGGGTCAATCTGATAAAACAGGGTGGTATTATAATGACCCCAAATGGGGCGGTTTTGAAGTAATAGACTTTACTGAGCAAAAAACAGGTCCAGGCCTAGTTTTTATAGAAGGTGGTACATTTGTCATGGGTAATCCGGAACAAGATATCACATATTCCTGGAATGCCATAAAACGAAGAGTTACAATCTCATCTTATTACATGGATGAGACCGAAGTTTCAAACTTAGATTATCGCGAATACCTTCATTGGATAGGGAAAGTTTATGCCGATTATCCTACGATTTACAAAAAAGCTCTTCCAGACACATTAGTTTGGCGTGAGCCATTGGCATATAACGAGCCATTTGTTAAATACTATTTTCGTTATCCTGCATTTAATGACTATCCTGTAGTAGGTGTTTCTTGGGTACAAGCTAATGACTATAGCTCTTGGCGAACAGACCGTGTGAATGAAAAATTACTTATAGACGCAGGCGTTATTGATTTTGACGACCAGCAGAGTGGTTCAAACAATTTTAACACAGAAGCATATCTAGCAGGGCAATATGAAGGTCAGAGCAAAGGCGCTTTGAAAGACCTGGAAGGAAATGAGAGGCATGCAACACTCGAAGACGGAATCTTACTTCCACGTTATCGCCTACCAACCGAAGCAGAATGGGAATTTGCGGCTTATGCACTAATCGGTAATACACAAGACGAAAGAATACAAAGCGAAAGAATTTACCCATGGAACGGGCATTATTTACGTAATCCAGAACGTGCA
>JALWCU010000367.1 GCA_027015275.1 Bacteroidales bacterium
TGGACGGACAGATAAGCATAGAAGGCATAGACTCACGCAGACGTCATCCTGCTTATTTGTCTTCGTTTTATCTTATTCCCGAGGAATTCAGTCTTCCGCAGATGAAAATGTCAACTTATTTGTCCATTTACGCACCTTTTTATTCGAAATTCGACTTTGATATGTTCTACCGCATAATCGATGAGTTCGAACTTGACAAAAGCTCTATTCTGACGAAAATGTCTTATGGACAGAAGAAAAAATTTCTTATAGCTTTTGGTATGGCTACAAATACGCCAATCTTACTTATGGACGAACCAACTAACGGTCTGGACATTCCTTCCAAAGCCCAATTCCGTCGCTCTATTGCTCAAAATCTTGATGAGAACCGCATCGTTATCATATCCACTCATCAAGTAAAAGACGTGGAAGGTCTGATCGATGATGTCATTATCCTTGATAACGGTGAGATTATTTTCCAGGGTAATTTATCAGACATTAATGAAAAAATCACAGCCGAGCTGCTGCGTGAAGAACCGACTAACGATCCAGATGTAATTTACTACGAACCTGTACTGGGTGGCTATCTTGCTCTCTCACTGGTAGGGGATGACCATGTTCCACACCGGATAGACCTTGAGCTGCTCTTTAATGCAGTTATTACAAAACAGGAAATTTTCAACAAAATTCTAAAAAACTAAGACTATGGAAAATAAAACCTTTTCATGGAGACGACTGAGTCTTATGTTCAAATATAATCTTGTAAGCTACAGCAAAGCCTATTTAATTTATTACGGTACAGTTCTGGGACTGCTACTAATTGTTTTCTACCTTGCCCTAATATCAAATGGCGTAAGTAATGACTTTTTTAGATCATGGTTTTTTACAATGCTTGTTTTTAGCGCGATGACCATTCCCAGCATAAGCTTTGCCGAATTAAGGAGTAAGACAACAGCCACTACTTTTCTTACTTTGCCTGCTTCTTCATTTGAGAAATTTATTACATCATTTTTAATTACCACGATTGGTGCAATAATAGCATATCTTGCTGTATTTCTCATCTTCAACATCTTAGCTGTATTAATAGCTGGTCTATTACATACACAACTGGACTTGTTCTCTTTCTGGAGCTGGAAAGAATTTTATGATCTGACTATAATCTACATCTTTATACATTCAGCATTTTTCCTTGGCGCTACAATATTCAAAAGATCCAAGATATTACAGACCTGGCTGTGGATAACCATAATCATCATTGGCATTAGCATAATATTAGGAGCTGTAGCTGGTGCAGTATTTCACACTATGTCATTCACTTCCTACAATATTTTTGATGTAAACATAATCAATGGCGATAAAATCATCCATACACTAAAAATCACAAATAGAATAGTGGCAAGCATTGTTGTTCTCCTCCTGTGGACAGCAAGTTATTTTAAAATCAAAGAAAAGGAAGTCATTTAACCTAAAACACTCATATTATGCAGTTTAACGAATCAAAGCCAATATACTTGCAGCTGGTTGATTATTTTCTAGACCAGATAATCAACGGAAAATTCAACCCAGGGGACCGCGTGCCTTCTGTCAGAGCCTTGGCGGCACAAGCGCAAGTTACACCAAACACAGTAAATCGCGCTTATCAAATACTCTTTGACAAAGGTATAATATACCAAAAACGTGGCTTGGGCTATTTTCTCAACCAAGATGCGCCATTGCTGGCACGCCAAATAAAACGCCAACAATTCATCTCGGAAATTCTACCACTTGTGTTCAAAGAAATGCAAGTTTTGGGTATCTCTGTTGATGAACTATCCGAACTATTTAACCAATATTCTCAAAACTCTAAAATTAACTAACTATGACACGCATAAAGACATCCAACATACTCATTATTAGTGCTGTTCTGTTAATACTGCTCTATGGATTAGTAATTATCTTTACTGGTTATAGATTGCTAACAAAATACCAAGGTAAATCTAATGCTGAATTTAACATGACATCAGCAACAAACAGCATTAAGCTGCCACAATTCTCTACACTAATCGTCTCGGGGCAAAACGCTGTTAAAATCACTGGCTCACAAGATTACAAAATCGCAAGTTCATCAACAATGATCAGTTACAAGACTAGGAATGACACCCTATGGACAGAGAGTTCAGTTTATATCAGCGCTCCCAGAATAAAAACTATTATTACAACCGACCAAGCTGTAGTACATGCAAAAATTCATGAAGATAGCTTAAACATAATTAGTCATGGCAAATCCAAAGTAATTATACGAGATTCCAAAATAAGCTATATTAAAGCCGCGTGCGACAACAATTCAAAATTTTCTTTGATAAACTCACCAACCCAAACTTTATCGATACTTCTGGGCAGCTATGCAAAAGCCGTTCTTCTCTCACCCATTGATACTCTGACGGGGCAGACTGGTGAAAACACATCCATAACAATTCCCAGTGTCAAGTTCCGGGACATAAACATCAATGGGAAAATGACAAAAGTAGAAATAACACATTCCTACAGCCCATTCCAGATAGAAATAGAAAATCATTAAGCTATGAAAAAATATCTCTTTCTTCTACTTTTTGCTCTGCCACTAACTGCATCTGCACAAATGATGCTAAAACCAGGCACTGGGTTGATCATCGGGATAGTTATAGATGATCAAGATAAACCGCTTCCTTACACTACAGTTTTACTTTACAATAACAAAGACTCGCTCATAAATGGTTACTTAACAGACACAACCGGTCTTTTCCTACTCAAAGATATACCATTCGGTACATACTCGGTAGAAGTAAAATTCGTAGGTTTCGAAGCCAAAAAGCTTACAAATATACACGTGAGCAAACAACAGCGAATCGTTAAAATCGGTAAAATAAAAATATCTCCTAAGCCAGAACAAATAAAAGGCGTAACCGTTACTGGAACAGGTACAGGAAACGTCGTTTACAAAATAGACAAAAAAGTTATCTATCCCAGCAAAAATATACAAAGCACAGGTGGCAGCGCTGTCGACGTTCTACGCTCGGCTCCTTCTGTACAAGTTGACTACGACAACAACGTTTCTTTGCGTGGTAGCCAAAGTTTCAAAGTCCTTATTAATGGCAAGCCTACTGCTCTTGACGGAAACGAAGCACTTAAAGAAATACCTGCCAGTAGCATAGAAAAAATCGAAATCATTACGAACCCATCAGCTAAGTATGATCCAGATGGCATTACTGGCATTATCAATGTCATCACCAAGAAAAAAGCAGACAGTGGACTTAGCGGTAAATTTGAAATAGGCGCAGACACCTACGGTGGTAAAAATGCAGACATAATACTCACTTACCGCACCAAAAAATACGAAATTCTTGGGCAATTCACATACATGGACAAAAAAAATACATTTGGATTTACTCAGAAACGCATAACCAACGATTCTATCAAATTCTCTATGCTAAGCAATGGACAAATGAGTAGTTATTATGGGAACACTACTGGACGCCTGTCTTTAAATTTTTTCCCGAATAAAAAAAACAACATAACTCTCAATCTACAATACGGACAAAATACAAATGGAAGCAGCTTCGACACCAAGCTCAACACATCTATTGCAAATACCTTCAATCTATATTTCCTGCAAAATTCGTTCTTCATCAGCACGGGCAATCTCTCACAAGCAGACCTTACTTATGAGCACAAATTCTCACAAAAGAAAAAACTTACTCTTTATACTCTTTACTCGTTATTCTCACCGACAAAACTCAATCAGGTAAACACAGACACCACAGACGTCAATTGGCAGATAATAAGCCAGTTTCCTTATCAACAGAAAAGCCTTGAAAATATTACTGAGAAAAAAGTGAGAGCACAATTAGACTATGAACAGCCTATTGGCTCAAAGGGGAAATTACAGGCAGGTGCAGCATATCGCTATTTCCAAAATCCAAGCAATTACAATTATTACATACTTGACTATACAAAAAATGAGTGGGCACTGATTAGCAATCTATCGTCTTCAATATCATACTTCAGAAACATTTACGCTGGGTATGTTACAGTTACGATACCTAACAAAATAATAGATTTCGAGCTGGGCATACGCTCAGAATACACAGACCGCAGCATTGTTGATATGGATAACACAAAATATGTTTACAGCAAACTCGACTTCTTCCCCACTCTACACATGAGCAAAGCGCTACCACATAACCAACAAATACAATTGAGCTACAGCCGGCGTATAAACCGCCCATCTAATCAGTATCTCAATCCATCGCCAGTGCGTATAGATAATTACACAATACAAAACGGAAATCCTGAGCTCAAACCAGAATATACGAACTCTTTTGAATTCAATTATCTTAATAAATTTGGCATGAACTCTATAACCCTGGAAGCCTACGTGCGCCAATCCCAAGGAAAATTCAGTCAAATACAGCTACCCCAGGGCAATATGATGACAATAACTTGGGCTAATATCAACAAAGAGACTTTCACAGGTGTATCACTGAGTGGGAACTTCGTTCTGTTAAAAATGCTCATACTATCAACATCAATCGATGCATACTACGACCAGTTGCACAGCACATTTAACAATGAGAAAATAAACAAACAGACCTTCTCTTTGCAAGGTAATGCCTTCCTAATGTCCATGCTACCAACAGGCACTATAATACAACTTGGCGGATTTTATATAGGCCGTAAACTTAGCATTCAGGGCGAAATGAAACCACTGTTCCTGAGCTTCATAGGATTGCGACAAAACCTGCTTAAAAATAGACTGAGCATATCTATGATGGCATTAAGCCCCTTCCGCAGACCTCGATTCAGCATAATCAATAGCGACGAGCATTTCAACTCCCAGATTGAAATACAATTCTTAAAGCCACTTGTCTCAATGACAATAACATACCGACTGCATAACTTCAAAGAACAACAAGAGCACAAATCACAAAAAGAAAAACAACAAGAGACTATGCCTTTCACTGGTCAAGGCATATACTAAACCTGCTACAAATATATGATATAATAATCTGTATGCCACAAACATAAGATTGTTCTATTCAAGGCTGAGAGCTATAACATTACATTACAAAAAAGCCCCAAGGATTCTCTTTCGAACCCTTGGGGCTTACACGCAAATCATGTTCAACACAAAGAGAATCAATAATCGCCCAAAGTTTCGGGCAGTTGCTTAAGAGCTAACTCCTTCTGTTCCTGGCTCGGTGCTTTGCCGTGCCAGTGATGATCATCTTCCATAAAGTCAACGCCTTTGCCCATAACCGTGTGCATCAATATCATTACTGGTTTGCCTTTGCCCGTATGCTCTTTAGCTTCATAAAGCTTAGCGACAATATCTTCCATATCATTACCGTCAGCATGTAGAACATCCCAACCAAAAGCACGCCATTTAGACTCTAAATCTCCCTGATATAAGACATTATGCACCGGACCGTCAATCTGCTTATCATTATAGTCAATCGTGGCAATAATATTATCAACCTTCTTGGCAGCAGCAAACATTGCGGCTTCCCATATTTGGCCTTCTTCTATTTCGCCATCTCCCATAAGGACATAAACCAGATGTGGATCATTGTTCATCTTCTTGGCCAAAGCTGCTCCCAATGCCACGGACAGTCCCTGACCAAGTGAGCCAGATGCTACGCGCACACCAGGCAGACCTTCGGCAGTTGCGGGATGACCCTGAAGACGTGAATTTATTTTACGAAAACTGCCTAACTCTTTAAGCGGAAAATATCCAGAGCGCGCCAAAACACTGTACCACACTGCCGAGAGATGACCATTAGACAAGAAAAACATATCTTCACCTTTGCCTTCCATGGTAAAACTCTTCGGATCATGCCTTAGCACTTCAAAATACAATGCTACAAAATAATCAGCACTGCCAAGCGCTCCACCCGGATGACCAGAAGCAGCATCTGCTATCATTCTTACTATATCACGTCTGACCTGTGTAGCTATCTGTTTTAATTTTTCAATATCTGCCATTTTCTTAAATTTGAATACATGTTCTACAAAGATAAAACCTTTACTTATTTTCTAAAATTTTTTTGTGATAGAAGCAGACTACATACCACAAGCAGAAGAAGTTAAGTTGTTTCTGGCAAAAGAACTAAACACAAACCCAGAGTTTATTCACTTGGTAGGCAGCAGGGCAGATGCACTAATCACACTATTATCATTCTACTCCGAGCAGTACCAGACAAAGAAGATAATAGCTTCGCATAGCCTTGGAAACACTGCTAAAAAAATCAAGTTTTTGTCAAAAAATTCTGAAATAGAAACATTAGGCAATAAACCTTTGCTCGAACAGCTAACAGACTTGATTTCGCCTAACTCCCTGGTCATGCTCTCTAATCCTTCATTTCCAGACGGATGCCTCGTCGCTGTCAAAAGGATTATCAACTTTTGTGAACGTGTCCAGTCTCACGCTGTCTTTGACCTAAGTCTCTCATATTTCTGGCTCGGCTATGACTTGGGAAATACCAATCTGTACCCTGCTATTCTATCTTTAAACCCTTATGCTCAAGACTCTTCACCCGTTGCAATAATCGCTCGTCATTTACCTCAAAAATTTATCTTCGGTCAAATCAAGGACTGGCCATACAAAATCAATATTCCTGAAGCAGACAGAGCAGAACTAATTCAAACTTTCACAGACTACTCCCAACAATTGGATAACATATTAGTAAAAGTATCCCTACATCCGTCATGTAAAAAAAATATCATAATCTTACGAACATACCGTCTTCCAGACAGAATCAATATTTCACATTTATCTGCTATCCTTCAGTACTCACAATTACAGCATATCATGGATACAAAAGGAAAGTTCGTTACGATAAAAATCCCATCCATAAATCCAGAAAAACTCAAAACATTAGAAGCGCTCATCGACAAACTGAGTAAACAGGCGTTTTAAAAGATTATCCAAACATTTAATACCGAAGATCGAAAAACAGACAAGCAATACATCAGAAAGACGCTATCCATTACTATAAACAACTATACAAAATCATTTTTTTTGTTTATATTTAAAAAAGTGGCAACGGATTTTACTTTTCCTAGTCGCGGGTATCTATTAAAAAAGATTTGTTATTTTTTAGACCGGATAATACATTACAAATAGAAAATTTAAAAAAGTGCTGTCTAAATTGTCAACAAAATTTTTACAGAAAAATTGGTTGTTAATCGTTCTATTTTCTTTATTATTTTATCAAATAGTACAAGCAC
>JALWCU010000368.1 GCA_027015275.1 Bacteroidales bacterium
GTAATAACAGCTTATGCCATTCTGGTTGTTTTGATGGGATTTATTCCACAAATAGATTCCAAAGCTGCCCAGTGGGTCAGATTAACCGGACTTTCACACATTAATAAAAGTTGGGAATTTCTTTTTATCTCGATTTACATGCTAACAATACTGGGACTGGTAATACTACGGCGTTTGAAGAAACTTAATAATATACGAAACATTGCTTTCTTTCTTAACCATTTCGGGATATTCTTGATAATTTCGGCTGCTGCCATTGCAAGTGGTGATTTGCAAAGACTCACCATGCCACTCTATGTAGGACAGACCAGTAACATAGCTGTTGACAAAAAACATAACTTAAAAGTTTTGCCCTTCACTGTCAAGCTTGACTCATTCAAAGTCGAATATTTCACGCCACATCTAATAATATATAACCCTCGGACCAACTCAATTTACAATGAAGGTGGCATAGACTACACCATACAAAAGGGACGTACATTCAAATACAAAGATTATAAATTCCAGATAATAAAGGTATTACGTAATGGATTACGCAAAGGCAGAACTTTTGTACACAGTGATACTGGCAGCACAGAATTTGCAGCATTAGTGAGAATAAATAATTCCATGGAACAATGGATTAGTTCGGGTAACTATCACAAGCCATCATTATCATTTCTAATTTCTCCGCATCTGGCAATAACGCTGAGTCTGCCTGAGGACAAAAAATATACTTCATATCTTGATCTAAAATCTCAAAAATGCGGCAAGCGTACACATCTCAAATTACTTGTTAATAAGCCTATTAAATATTGCGGTTTCAATATTTATCAGCAAAGCTACAAGAAGGGCATAAACAAAAACTTTGATATAAGTGTTCTAGAGCTCGTAAGAGATCCCTGGTTGCCTGTTATCTACTTTGGTTTAACTATACTTCTTATTGGAGCTGTTTTATTATTCTGGTTAGGTAAAAAAATCGATTAACTATGATAATTTTTAATTTCAAAATAATATTTCCGGTAGTTTTAACCTTATGGTTTATTGGTGCTTTTGTGTTTCATCTATCAAAAACCCGCAAAGCACAGAACTTCGGATTGTCCTTGCTATACATAGGACTAATTTATTTAATAGGGCTGTTAGTTTTCTTGTGGGTCAATCTTCAGCGCCCGCCTCTGAGAACACTCGGAGAAACAAGACTCTGGTATGCTATTTTAGTACCTGTCGTAGGCTTTGTCCTTTATTATAGATGGAAAATGAAATGGGCTATTGGTTATTCGATATTCTTGGCATCTATCTTTGCCTTTATTGATTATCTCAAACCTGAGAACTTTGATAAAGCCCTAATGCCAGCTCTTCAGAGTGTATGGTTTGTTCCCCACGTTATTGTCTATATGTTTGCATATTCCATTCTTTCAGTGTCCATGCTAATAGCTATAAAATATCTTGTCCTTGCATACCTGGGCAAAAGTGACGAAAAACTGGCTATAACAGCAGATAACGTTGTTTACGTAGGCTTTGCATTTCTTTCCTTTGGATTAATATTCGGCGCTTTCTGGGCAAAAAAAGCTTGGGGAAATTACTGGACTTGGGACCCAAAGGAAACATGGTCTTTTATAACATGGCTATTTTACTTGTTATACATACACCTGAGATATAATCATCGCGAACACGAAAAACTGGCAATGTGGGTACTGGCTCTGGCTTTTATATTCCTACTGATTTGCTGGTTTGGAATTAATTATCTGCCTTCTGCACAGACGAGCGTACATACCTACTCTACATAATTTACCCAGATAAGCAAAACTGGCATTCAGCTTATCAGTAGCAACTTCTTCAAAAGTGCTGGCTGTTTGATAATCAATTTTTTACCTTCAATACCTATCAAGCCTTCTTTCCTCAGCTCACTGAGAATACGCACAGCATTCTCTGTGGAAATCGAACACAATTCGGCCAGCTCACGACGTGTTATTGGTAATACAAAACTATTACTCTTGTAGATATCTTCTGCAAAATACAACAACACATCTATCAACCTGCCGCGTGCTGTCTTCTCACTCAATGATAGAATCTTGTCAAGCGACATATCCGCACAAGCGCTTATACCCTTTGTTACCTCCAATAAAAATTTATGATTCTTCTCCGCCTGAGCCAGAAAAACATCCTTAGGCAGCATGCAAATACTCGTTTCCGTTATAGCTGCCACAGAAAAATTATAAATACCTATATCAGAAAAAATAGAATGCAAGCCAATAAAACTACCTTCTGGTATTAACCTTATGATGATATTTCGACTATTGCCCTCCACATACAACTTTACCAGACCCTGAGAAATATACATAGAATGCGAAGCAGG
>JALWCU010000369.1 GCA_027015275.1 Bacteroidales bacterium
AAATATTTTAAACATGTGGAGGTGCAGATAACTTTTTATCAGATTCTTACGGATGCACGTCTACAAAAATGGCGTGATGAAGCTCCAGAAGGCTTTGTGTTTAACGTAAAAGCCTTTCAGGGGATCACACATCCTACATTTATGAATACATGGCGCCGTGCAAATATTCCTCGCCAGGGAGAGTTCGGATATTTTAAGGACAGTGGGGATGTCTGGTGGTCATGGGAGCAGACATTGAGGGAAGCGCGTATACTGGGAAGCAAGTTCATTCTCATACAGCTAGCACGCAGTTTCCGTCAGACAGAGGAAAACTTAAGGAACATTTACAATTTTTTTGAGAAAGCAGATCGTGGAGACAAACGGATAGCAATAGAATTAAGAGGCTGGAGTGAGCAGTGGATAGAGAAGCTGTGCCGGGACTTTGATCTGATAGACGTTGTGGACATCAACCAACGAGACCCAGTATGGCTAAGTAGCAAAGGAATACTATATGTCAGATTTCATGGACGTTATGATGAGCAGGGGCGAACCTTTGCTCATTATAGCTATATGCCAGACGAGCTGGAGATAATGGCCCAAAAGATCAAATCATTCCAAGCTCAAGCATCTGAGGCATGGATAAACTTTAATAATACAGACATGTATCGCAATGCCATGATGTTCAGAGAGATAATTAAGGGAGAAGGATGAAGGAAATTAATTAAATGAAAAATAGCATAAATTAAAGGTGAAAAATAGTTAGTTATGAAACGGTTTATTTCAATTCTTTTGTTGTCTGTTTTGGTAGTAGAGGCATCATTTTCTCAAAAAGTTTTCGATAAAAAATTCGTTGACTCTCTATGGAATAAAACTGTAAAAATTTATTTGAAAAGTGATCTGTGGTCAAAGGATGTAGCAATTCAGCTTAGAAATGGATATAGAATGCCACGCGATCCTTATGATGCTGGGCATTTTCTTATGGTACCTTTATATGCTGCCTTCTGGCTTAATAATAACCAATGGCAACAAGAATTTTATAAGCATTTTTCACGTTTTAATAAAAATTTCATGGATGTAAAAAGTAAAAAATATTGGTTTGACGGTAATGCGCTACCTTACTTATATTTAACATCCGAATTCATAGTCTTAGCTAAAGAAAAGGGGCAATACAGTGGGTTAACAGATAGCCTTTTCTATAAATTATATGCTGTTGTCGATACAATCTGGTTAAAGGAACCTTGGAGAGGATATGCCTGGGCTTTTAAAAGAAAAAGCTTTTCGAATACACGAGATAGAGTATACTTTGTTCTTGATAGTGTATCCCCAAAGCCACATTACACAAAAAGTATAGGAGGCTTTATACGTTTTGTATTTGCAATGGCTGCAAATCTGAAATATTATCTGATTTTATCTAACCAGGATACATCTGATGTGTTAAACGATATTGTTCATACAGGTATTTATGTGTTACACAGACGAGTGGACTGGATACAAGACAGCAATAAAAGAGCGCACTGGATATATGAAGTTGGTTACTGGGATGCACACCCTGACAATGCTTATTCAGGATATTTGACTAATCCAACAGGCAAACCCAAGAAACCAAGAAAAAATATTACTGAAGATGTATCTCACTATCGAAGAATGCCTTTGTGGTTATTTGACTTTTATCGAGCTACAGAAAAAATGCCAAAGAATCATAAATACATCAGAAAATTACTCAAAGGTCTGGAAGTCCAATTTTATGACTACGTATTAGTTAAGCCAAATGATACTTTAAAATACTATTTGACAACTAATTACATGGATGGCTGGAATGGCTATTATAGATTTAATTATGTAACACAGAAAAAGAATACAGGTTATGGTCCTTATCAATTGAGTCAAACTATTTACTTGGGTTGGTGGAATTTCTTAGGTACACGCCGGATTATAAAATTATATAAAGATATTAGCCAGTTATATCCCATACCCAATGATTTGCGTAAGTACATTTTGGATAAAACTACACGTCAGAGGCATCCACTTCTATACAATTGTGCTTATGTGGATAATGGTCTGATGCAGCTTCATAATATCTTACAGTATAAACTTGCAGAAAAAGCATTCTGGAAACTTCATCTGTGGCTTTAATAAAAAAATTATTTAACACTGCCATTGCCACGGACTAATATTCAGCACCATTTCTACCAGGCTTAGCTAATCAGTGGATAAAAAAACTATTTTTCTTCACATAAAAATCTGTTACATTTGTCTGAGATTAAATGTAAAATTGAAACAAATGGCCAGTTTTGAAGTTGTTACTCATCCGCTTATTGAGCAAAAACTCAGATACTTACGTGACAAGGACACCCCAAGTAGAGAGTTCAAAAAATTACTCTCAGAGATTTCTTATCTCATGGCCTTTGAAATAACAAGGGATTTGCCAATACAACCAGTCGAGATAGAGACGCCTTTGTCAAAGACCATTGCTTATGAAGTAGCAGAGCATATAGCTTTGGTACCTATTCTTAGAGCAGGTCTGGGTATGGTTGATGGAATACATGATTTGATACCTACGGCTCGTGTTGGACATATTGGTCTGTATCGGGACGAGGAAACTTTAGAACCCAAGGAATATTATTGTAAATTACCACTTGATATTGCAGATCGCCTCGTGATTCTGTTGGACCCAATGCTGGCAACTGGTAATTCTACTGTTTATGCTATTGATTTGCTCAAGCGGCATGGCGTCAAAAAGATTAAATTTGTGTCAATCGTTGCAGCTCCCGAAGGGGTCAAACAGTTACAGGAGAAACATCCTGATGTACAGGCCTATTCGGCTGCGCTGGATGATCATCTCAATGAACATGGATACATTGTCCCTGGGCTGGGAGACTGTGGCGATAGATTGTTTGGTACTTTGTAAGACATGTGATTTTTTAATACAAAAAAATTATACATTTGCAGCTCAGAAAATTAAAATAGCTCTATTATGAGAATCGTAATAGCTGGTGTGGGCGAAGTTGGTATGTACCTGGCAGATATGTTGAACAGAGGGAATCATGATGTTGTTATTATTGACCCTGTAAAGGATAAACTAACTGAAATTGCTACATACTTTGATTTAATGACGGTCCAGGGAACATCCACCTCACTTGCTACCTTGCAAAAGGCAGAAGTTGGTAAGGCTGACCTTTTTATAGCTGTAACCAACACTCAAGAAGCAAATATTATTTCGTCTATTCTGGCAAAGAAACTGGGTGCAAAAAAGACTATCGCGCGTATTGACAATAATGAATACATTAATGAAGAACACCGCAAGATAATTACAGAGCTGGGCATTGATTCTTTGGTTTATCCAGAGATATTGGCCAGTGATGAAATAGTAAAAATAATTAGCAATCCTGGAATCTTAAAAACCATAGAATTTGCAGGTGGCCGTCTAACTCTGTTTTCCTTGAAGGTTAAGAACAACACACCAATAGCAAACAAAACATTGATAGACATAAACCGTGAGTATTCTGAGCTTAAAGCGCGTGTGGTTGCTATCAGTAGAGGGAAACGTACTATTATTCCACATGGTAATGATATGATTTTGCCAGGCGATGTTATATTCGTAGTCGTTGAATCCGTGGATAAGGACAGAGTTCGTGGTATTCTTAGTCGCGAAAGGATTGATATAAAGAATGTTATGATTCTAGGCGGCAGCAGAATAGGAATAAAAACAGCACAGGCTCTCGAAAATGATTATTATGTTAAGCTTTTTGAAAAAGACCGTGAGAAATCTGTAGTTTTAGCAGATACACTGAACAAGACGCTTGTTATTCAGGCTGAAGCTCGAACAGCTGATTTTCTTATTGATGAGGGAATAGAGCGTGTGGACGCTTTTGTATCAGTAACAGGTAACTCTGAAATTAATATTCTTACAAGTCTGCTGGCAAAGCAGTTGGGCGTTAAATTGACAATTGCAGAGGTAGAGAACAACGATTATTTGCAGCTTGCCCGTAAAATGGATATTGATTATTTGATTAACAAGAAGTTAATAGCGGCCAGCCATATTTTTGCACATACTATTTCGGCAAATGTGATAGCTGTCCAGACTTTCACCGAGACGCAGGCCGAGGTTCTGGAATTTCGTGTTCCACAAGGCGCTAAAATTACGCGTAAACCGCTGAAAGATATTGAATTTCCCAAGGATGCAATTATCGGCGGCGGTGAACGAAATGGCAACAGCTTCATTGCTCTGGGCGATACACAGATACAAGCAGGCGACCATGTGGTAGTATTTGCATTGCCCAATGCTATAGAAAAAGTGGTCAAATATTTTAAGTAATATTGTTTGCACAAAGCCAAGCCAGTAGGCCTTCCCCCTTTACTATTGCTGATTCCGGATTAATGAGGGTGATTTAATAAGTTAACGTAGCATATAGTCTTATCTCTTGTAAATCACAGTAATGTCGCCTTTGTCCGTAAATGATTGGCCGTCCTCGAACCTGCCTTGTGCAACGAAGATATAAACGCCTATTGGCACGACTTTGTCATGATAATATCCGTCCCAGCCCTGGTTAACATCATGGCTCTCAAATAATAATCTGCCTGTACGGTCGAAGATTTTTAGGTCATAAGTCTTAATTGGTTTGCGCAGCACTGGATGGAATATATTTACAGTGCGTTCATTGGGGTTATAATAACCGCCGTTAGGACCGCTAAGGTCTGGAACAAAAGCATTTGGGAAGATTATTGCCTTGTCTCGTGGCTCGATGGCAATAACATGTGCCACTGTGTCAGAGCAGTATTTATTGTAAGCAATAAGCGTAACATTATAAAGACCTTGTGTAAGGAAAATATGTTTTGGATTGGTACATGTGTCTTTCTCCCCATTGTTAAACTGCCATGTGTAGGTTTGTGCGTTGATAGAGAGATTTTTTAGTCTTATTGTGTCTCCAGCTTTACATCTAAAGGTTTCAAATTCTGCTGATGGCCGAGGATACACAATTATGGTGTCATAGACAAGAATTGTTTGCATACTGTCAAATATGGCCAGCTGTACGAAATGTGTGCCTTTCCCCAATATATGCTGGAACTTTGGCTCCTGGGAAACGATTTGTTTATCTATAAACCAGGAAATGTTCATTTGTCTGGGTGCTCGCACAGCAAAATTGACCTTAAGGGGTTCGCAGCCTCTGTGTGGAGTTATGCTAATGTCAAAGTTAATTTTGGACTGATTAGTCGAACTTGTAAATGATATTTTCTTTCCCTTGACCTGTGCGTTTTGATTTTGTTTTGTTTGTGTTTTGATTAACTTATTGTGTTTTGTAGCCCTTGGAGGCTGTGATTTAGGTTTGATGCTGACTGAAATGGTTTTATATGGTATGCTCTCTGTACTATTGGATCTTTGGGTAGATGGTTGACGTATGGTTATGCTTGTATTTTGATACTGGGAATCTGATATTTCCTGCGCAGGATAAGTTTTATGAACTGAAGGCGAATTAGAAAGTATGATGATAGCTATTGTAATAGCGCTTATTATTGCCGCAACGGCTGATACTTTGAAAATCAATGCTTTGTACCAGGGTGTGATATGTCTATGAATTGTCTTCCAGATTTTGTCTGGAGGATTTGGTGCAAAGCTATCGAAACGGCTTTTTATGTAGCTTTCGAACTTATCCATTGCTTTTTTTATAATTTTTTAGTTCTAATAATTTTTTTTGCAAGAGCATTCTGGCTCTGTGATATTGTGATTTTGAAGTGGATACGTCAATACCGAGTATTTCTGCTATTTCTTTGTGCTTATAGCCTTCTATAGCATAAAGGTTAAATACTGTTCTATAGCCCTTGGGCAATGATTGTATTGCTTTTAGAAGCTCGTCCATAGTAAATTCTGAGTCTTCGGGAGAATAATTCTCGATATTAATCTCATAAATTTCTGTAATATCTTCCTGGAAACGGTGTTTCTCCTGTTTATGGAAGTTTGCAATAGCAGCATTAATGACGATTTTTCTTATCCAGCCTTCAAAAGAACCTCTTTCTTTGTAAGTGTTTATGTATTTGAATATTTTGATAAATGCTTCTTGTAAGACATCCTGGGCTTCCTCTGGGCTTCCGGAATATCGTAGAGCCAGTCCGTAAAGCTGCGGCGCATAAATATCATATAATTGCCGCTGTGCAGAAGGTTCCCCACGACGTAGTCTTTTTAGGAGTTTTTTATCCAGCATTTACTTTTTATCTTTAGATAGATTAGTTACAGGAAAGGTTGCTTTATCCGGTTTATTTATTATTAATAAAATTAAATTCAGACCATAAGTTGAGCAATATCTCTTCCATAGATCGCTTAGGCACATAATGATTACCTTGCTGGTCCCGGTAATATTTTATGTTGGTTTCACCTTTTTTCATGTCTATCCATTGTACATTTTCTTTTGGCTTGCCTAAGGCCAGAACCACTTTAATATCAATGTATTGTGGTATTTTTAGTGTTTCATACAGTTCTTTGCGGTTGAATGCAATGATACCGCACCCACCGAGATCGTTTTCTACTGCTGATAAAAGTAAGGTTTGTATTGCTATCCCCAGGTCCACGTAAGTCCAGTGAGCAATGTAATTATCACTAATTTTGTTGTCAATACCAATGATAATATAAGCAGAGGGCCTCTCGCCTTCCTCTGGTCCGTCCCAGTCTTTAAGATATCCAGCCCATTTGAGCGAAGGAAAGATTTGCTGTCTAATCTGGGGATCATTAACAATAAGATATTTAAGTGCTTGTTGGTTGCGGGCTGTAGGCACCAGGCGTACCAGTTGTATCCATTGTTCTAATTGAGCATAAGGGATATGATAATTTTCGTAAAATCTGCGAAATGTTTTGTTTTTATTGACAAGTTCTTTTAACATTTTTATAAAATTTATAATTTTATGCAAACATAATTAGAAAATTACAAAATTCGTAAGAGAGCATGTCGTTTTTTGCCGTGAACCTAAAGAAAATCAGAAAGGGTAAGCATTTGAGCCAGAGTGAATTTGCTCTAATTTTTGGTATGACACGCGCCACAGTTGGGGCTTATGAAGAAGGCAGAGCTGAGCCTAAGATTGATACACTTATTGAAATAGCAAATTATTTCGGTTTAACTGTTGACGAGCTAGTCAGAAAGGAGCTGTCCCACAGTAAGCTATCAGACAATAGGCAGATTGCAGGTGAAGTTTTAAATGCTATTCCCTTTGTTCCGCTGTCTGAGAAAAAATCGTTTATAAAGTCCATGGTTGAGCAGAAAGTATATGATTATCAAGTGCTGGACATACCAAACATTGTTGCTGATATAGCTTTGGAAGTCGAAGAGTTTGCAGGTCTGCATAGTGTTATAGTTTTTGGACGGGAAGTGCCCTCTACAGAGAGACTCAAATGGGTTATAGGTCTGACTGCCAATGATTATAGAATTTTCTTTGCCAAAGAAAATTTTAGTGGACTTATAAAGTTTTGGAACGTTTGTTGCCTTTTGACTAAGAACATAGATACTTTATTTCACACAGACGTAAGAATTGAGCGTATAGAAACAAAAATTGATTATTTACTAAATTTAGCAAAAAACTGATTTATCATGAAACACACTTTTATTATAATATTAATTTTTCTGTTAAACATTCCTTTGTATTCGCAGGAACATACCCATCCGATGAGAATTTATACTGATAGTAACGGAAAGATTTACGTTAATCTGCATCAACCGCTGTATTTCAAGATTTCTACGTCAGCATCATCTGATTCCCACAAGTATTTGCTAAATTCTCATGCCACGCCGTCTGTTGTTAACCCACTTTATTTTAGGCACGAAGGTAGAAACGTCGTTTATACGCCCTGGGCTGTTGATACTGCCACACGCAAGCCTATTTACCCACGGGTTAATGTGAACTTTATTGTTTACGCTGATGGCACTGCACCACTTACAAAAATAAAACTCACGCGTCCAGGTATTTTGTTCAATGACACGCTCTATTTCTCGGGTGGGCTGAAGATTTCTTTTATAGCTAAGGATAATTTGTCTGGCGTGGATTCTATATTTTATTCTATTGATCATCAGCAGTTTAAGTCGTACAAGGATACTTTAAGTTTTTCACAGCAAAAGCTTTACACACTGAGGTATTACAGTGTTGACAATGTAGGAAATGTAGAAAAGCCGCATATATACGTCTTTAAGATAGACAATAGCGCCCCACTTTCTAATTTCAAGGTAGTAGGTATCAGAAAAGGGGATGTTCTCTCGCCCCGTGCAAAAATAAAAATAGAAGCTAAAGACCAGTTTACCAAAGTGAAAAAGATTATATATAGTCTGGACGATGAGACAGGACACTCCTACACTGGACCTATACAATTATTTTCTTTACCAGAAGGTTGGCATACACTGCATTATTATGCGGTCGATATTATGGGAAATAGGACAGATACAGTGAATTATAAATTTTTCCTTGATAAGACACCTCCATTGATTCTGGAGGAAATCGTTGGCAATAGCTACTTTGTTAATGGTACACGCTATTTATCTGGCAATTCCAAGCTTAAACTAACTGCTGTAGATAATTATGCAGGCGTCAAGAGTGTGTATTATTCTTTTGATGGTAAGCAATGGCATAAATATACTGGTTTGATTCCTTTCCCAAAGACACAGAAGACTTTTAAATTAATGTATTATGCTGTTGATAGTGTGGATAATAAATCTGATATTAATGTGAGTATGGCCCAGAGTGGGGGTAACTTAGCTCCTATGTTTATGGACCTGACACCGCCTAAGATAACTTATTCTCTGGATAATTATTATAAATATGGGGATACTGTATTCATAAATTCTAAAACCAAAATAAAAATAGTGGGTACTGACAAGGAATCTGGGCTGAAAGAAATTTTTTATCAAGTGGATAATGATAGCGTAAAAAGTTACAAGATGCCGTTTAGTATAGCGCAGGAAGGTCGGCACAAAGTTACAATCACTGCCCAAGATAATGTGAATAATATTTCTTTTAAAGTGTTCTCTGTAGCTGTGGATACTACTCCACCTGAGATTAATTTTGTCTTTAGTATTCACCCATACAAATTAGATGATAAATTGATGGCATATCCAAGGAATGTTAAGATTTTTGTTACAGCCAGAGATAAGTCTGTTGGCGTGCGTTCTCTTTATGTATCTGTGAATAATGGCTCTCTGAGGCCTTGGCAAAATGCTTTAATTGGCTTTGCTCAGGGTGAGAATATAGTGAAAGTAATAGCTGTTGATTATCTTGGGAACAAAAGTGTAAAGTCTATTAAATTTATTGTTAAATGAATTTTGTGATGTGTGTTAGTAGAGAATAATAGTTTTTTTTAAATTCTAAATTTTATATCTTTGCTTATAACAGTTAAAATTGTTGTTTATAAAAGTTTTAATAAGTAAAAAAAATACTGATGAAACACAGGTCTGTCAGAACAACATTGATATTATTCTTTGTTATAGTTTTAGTCGTAATAATAGGATTGGATTTCTTGGTTTTTAATCGCCTCTATACCACATTGACTTTTAATAAAACTGTCAGGTCACTGGTGAACTATAACTTTAAGTATAAATCGTATGTGGAGACTCAGTATAATTTTCTGATTAATTATTCCAAGGATCCTATCTTTTTCAGAACAGAGCAGAACGAATATGTAAGGCGTCAGCAACTTTTGTATAATGATTTACGAAATGGTATTCAGAAGTTCCTGACTAATAATGTATTTGACCAATCTCAAGAAGCCAGAATATCCCAGATAAAAAATCAGATAGATGTTATCAATAATTATTTCAGCGATATAAAGCACAAGCTATATTTGCGAGGTAACCTGAGTCTTAAAAGTGGATATATTGGTAAAATAGAAGAGTATTATACAGCACTTAAGATTAATGCCCCTAATAAAATTATTTTAAAGCTAATTGATAAACTTCATGCAGATTTTTATTCATACATATCTACTGAAGATGAGACCTATTTTAAAAATTTCTTATCTGATTTTACAGAGTTAAATAAAGCATTGAATGGGCAGGTGGTTAGGGACACTACAGCGCTGGATACAACTATACATTTTGCCTCCCTAGCATATTCAGATAAATTCCTTACTGCACTTAATGAGTATAAGAATTATTTTCGCGACTTGGTCCAGCTTGATACAGAGATTGGTATTATTGGTAACAACGGTTTACTAAATGTTTGGTCAGAGGCTGTCAATAGTACAAATTCATTCTTTAATCAAGTCAAGTCATACTTATTCAAGCTTACAGCAATTTATCTAAAACATTTTTTTAATATTTTCTTGATTCTTGCGATCTTTACATTGTTGCTTTTGGTGGCCATTGCAGTATTGAATATAAAAATCTTTGAAGCCAGTTATCGGCAGGTTTACGATTTTATAGAACCTTTGCGTTATGGTCAGATACCAGAAAAAATAGACATTGGCGGGCACAGTGAGATTGGAGAGATATTAGAAGTTTTGAATACTTACATTGCTTCATTACACAAGACGATTCAGTTTGCACAGGAGCTGGGGAAGGGACGTTTTGATATAGATTATCGACCTCTTAGTGAAAAGGATGCTTTGGGTAATTCACTGTTACAGTTGCGTGAGGACCTCAAACGAGCCCAGGAAGAGGAAGAAAAACGTAAAGAAGAAGAGCGCATCCGTCAGTGGACAAACGAGGGTATCTCGAAATTCTCAGAACTACTGCGTCAAAAGGCAGACAAGATAAGCGATCTGGCTAATGTAGCCACAAAAAATTTGGTTAATTATCTGAATGCAAACCAGGGCGCATTCTTCTATCTCAACGACGATGATCCGGATAATGTATTTCTGGAGCTTATAGCTACTTATGCTTATAACAAGGAGCGTAAGAAGAAAAAAACTTTCTTGCTCGGCGAAGGTCTGGTTGGTACAGTTGCATTGGAAAAAGAGACAACTTATATGACCGATATTCCAGAAGATTACGTTTCAATTACTTCAGGGCTTGGAGCTGCTACGCCTCGTAGTCTATTAATAGTTCCACTGAAATATGAAGAGCAGGTAGTTGGTGTTATTGAGATTGCCTCGTTCAATGAAATGAAAGATTATGAAATAAAATTTGTAGAACAAGTAGGTGAATCAATTGCAGCTACACTGTCGCTTACCAAAATTAATGAGAGAACTGCCAAGCTATTGGAGATGTCTCAGTTACAAGCTCGAGAGATGTCTGCAAAGGAAGAAGAAATGCGTCAAAATCTCGAAGAGCTTCGTGCCACACAGGAAGAAGCCGCAAGACGTGAAGCCCAGTTGCAGAGTTTGCTTAATGCTATAGAATCGGCTGGCTTTGTTACTGTCCTTGATTTGAACGGATTTGTTATAAGAGTGAATAATAGGCTGTTAAAGTACTTTGGGGTTGGGCACTATGATATTGTGGGACACCACATCACTGAGTTTGATATGGACGGTAAGCTCTCTGAAGAGAATTTGCTCGAGAGAGTGGAGCAGGGCGAGACAGTGCATTATGTCCGTCATTTTATGATAAACGGCAGAGAGTTTTGGTTTGATGAATATTTTTCACCACTTAAGGACCCCAAAGGCAATATTGTCCAAGTAATAGTTATTTCCGCTGATGTAACTGAAAATATTGTTAAATCTAAAGAATTAGAAGAGCGTGCTAAGGAGCTTGAGGAGAGGGAGTTGAAGCTACGACTGGAAATGGCGAAGCTTGATGAAGGGCGTAAGCAACTCCAGCAGCAAAAAGAATATGCAGAGAAGCGACTGTCAGAGATAGAAAAGAAGCATGAGGAACTTAACAATGCTCTGAGAATAGCACAGGAAAGAGAAATTAAATCAAAAGAATTAGTTCGTAATTTGGAAAGAGAACGCATGGAACATAGGTCACAATTGGAAGACTTTTTTGCCAGTAAAGAGATGCTTGAATACTTACACAAAAAATTAGAAGAAAAGGAAAAAGAGCTGAAGGAAAAATTATATGACACAACTCGCCTCTTATCCAAGAAAGATAAACGAATTAAGGAACTGGAAGACAAAGTCTCCCAGCTCGAAAAAGAAGTACAGCGGCTTAAGAAGAAAAAGTAAAATACAGGGATAAATGAATCTCCGATATTGCATAAAAGCTTCGCAGGCTTAGCCACGCGAAGCTTTTTGTTGATGTAAAAATATGTGCCAAGTACCAATAGCCTACATCATTAGATGAAGTTTTGCCCTTAACTAAGTACTCCTGACTATATCATTTAATATATTTTAAATTATCTCGTTGTTTGAGCCATAAAATTTTTTGCTTTATAACATCGTATTTTTACGATAAAAAATTTGTATAATAAAAAATTTTATCGCAATCTTGCGATGATAAAAATTAAAACAATGAACAATGAAGGTTGCAATTGTAACAGTGGATGGAAAGACAGTTAGTCAGCATTTTGGCCGCTCACCTTATTTTAGAGTGTTAACCATAGAAAATGGTTCGGTCGTCAGAGATGAAATGCGCGAACGTGGCACAGGTCATTTTGCTAATGGAAATCAGACACATACTGAGAGTCATTCCCATAGAGGGCAAATGGGACATGGCTACGGAGCTGACGCTGATGCCAAACATGCTTCTATGGCAGCTGAGATTTCTGACTGCGATATTCTAGTAGCTGGAGGTATGGGCAGAGGTGCCTATGAAAGCTTCTCTCGTGCTGGGCTTAATGTCATCCTTACGGATCGAGCTAGTATTGATGATGTCTTAACCGGTATAATTGACGGTTCTTTGAAAAATTATGCCCAGTCGAGAACCGATTAATTTTTTTTGAAGCGATTATCGTAAATTTGCGATTTACGATAATTTGTGATGCATTAGTAATATTTATCAAAATCTTTATGAGATGTTTACAATAAAGGACAAAAAGAAAGTAGAAGATATACAGACACCTACAGCCAAGAAAAACATTATTACTCGCCATCAGAAGTTTGGGCAGTACATTACTGTCAATGGTTGTAATGGCAGCTCAAATCTTGGTCAGCTTACTGTAGCCGTCGCTAATGCTATTCGCGATCATGTGCCTAATGCCTTTGTTGACTGTCCTTATGCTTTGTTTGCCGATGTAGAAGGTTCTGCACAGGTTATCTTGCATGCAGATTATCGAATTGTTTTCGATGGATGTAAATCCAGGTGTCTAACGAAGGCTCTAGAAGGTCTTGGAGTCAATGTTACACTCTCTTATGCAATGGACGAGGACTTTGGCTTTGAGAAGATACCACAGCCTGCTACTTACTCACAGGAGCAAGTGCAGATTGTCGTAGATAAAGTTCTATCGGACCTGCGGGAAAAAGGCCTGATCAAAGAAAAATTTTCCCAGGAAGAAACAAAAAAACATTTTAGCTATGATCAAAAAAACTAATGATTTTCTTAAGAAAAACCTTGTATGGTTTGTTTTAGGTGCAGTTGTGCTTGGGTTCCTTATTGGGCCAAATCTAACAAAGCACACTCTCAAGAGTATGAAGGGCTTAATTCTTCCGTCTGTGTTTACAATGCTTTGGGCATCAATGATAAACATGAAGGTCGAGCATTTTGCAAAGAGCTTTAAGCAGCCTAAAAAATTGCTTGTCGGCAATATTATGAGCTTAATTATAGCTCCTTTATTAATGTACCCTATAGCGCTTATATTTGCTGCTAAGAGTCCGAAGATTTACGCTGGTATGATTCTTACAGGTCTTGTGCCTCCTGGGGGCTTCATGCCATATTGGACAATGCTTTTGAATGCAAATATGGGACTGGCTGTCTCTTTGGCTCTGACTACCTTTGTTTTTGCTTTAGTGTTTATACCTTTTGGAATGAAATTTTTGGCGGGGAGCAAGGTCCACGTAGATGTAATGTTTTTATTTGAAAAAATATTGATCTTACTCGTTGGTCCTTTTGTTTTGGCAATGATTACCCGCTGGGCTATCATTCACAAAAAAGGCGAGCAAGAGCTGAATAAGTATAAGCCTTATTTGAGCTTACTGTCTAGTCTCCTGGCACTTTACCTTGTCTTCACAGGTGTCTCACTAAAGGCTGCATTTTTGCTGAAACATATACAAATATTGCTTCTACCTGTGGTTGGTGCATTTTTGTATTATCTGTTAGCATATCCATTTTCGTATTACGTACTTCACAAGTTGTTTAAATTCCCACTTTTTGATGCAATACCACTTATCTACGGTACATCTACTAAGGATCTTTCTGTAGCTATGGCATTAGCAGCTGCTGCTTTTGGGCCTATGACACTGCTTGGCGTAGTTATGAGTATGATTTTCCAGATGCCAATGGCTTCTATGTGGTATAAATATTATGCTAAGCAAGAGATAAGTGAAGGAGAATCTATCATACGCGAAGAGCTTAAGTTTGGGGACAAAGAACTCGAAGTTGTTGAAGTTTTCGAAAATGGCGAACTAAAAGAAGAATTAGTAGAAGATGATCCTGAGATTATCGAAGAAGATATGGGAGATGAGGATGTGTAATCAGCCTTGGCTAAATTAGTTTGTTGAGCCGGTTAGTTATTAATGAATAGGAAAATTCTGAATAGTAGCCATTAAAATTTTTAAAACAACTGCTTGTGCAGTGCAAAACCAAGTAATCATGGAAACAAAAAAACTTAATCTCCTACTCATTTCTTGCTCTGGTGCATCCAATACTGGATGTTATGCCGACAGAGCAGTACGAGAACTGGCAGAGAGTGGCCAGGCCGAAATGGTTTGCTTGCCAAAAGTAGCTATAGGTGACCAAAAACTCATTGAGAAACTAAAAACTACAGACAAACAAATCATCGTTGTTGACGGCTGTCCCCTCAATTGTGCACAGAAAATCATGCAAGCTCATGGTTTAAGTAATTTCATACACATAAACGTAACACAATTTGGTATAACAAAAGGTAAAACGCCTTTTACTCAAGAAAAATTACAACAGGTTATGGATTACATAAAATCCTTAGACAGACAGAAAATAGAGAACTTATAAATCAAAAAACTTATAGAAAATGAAAAAGCTTAAAATCGTTTTCACGCTAATTTTATTAATTGCCGCCACTACTGTTTTTGCACAGAGCGACACCACACATCACAAGAAATTGTACCCTCGACCACCTATTTATGGGATACCAGCCAAGACTCTACCCCAAGGGCATCTGATTTACCGGTCCTATTTCACTTATTCTAATTATACCATGATGTATAATTCTTCGCAAGGACAAATGACTCAGTTGCCATCGGGTATGACTTTGCGCTCTTATTCATATACGCCAAAACTACGTTATGGATTGACAAATCAGCTAACTTTGATAGCTAATTTTCCGCTGATAGACAAGGTTATGAGCAACTCAACTATTACAAAGATTGGCAAAGGGCTTGGTGATATTAAAACTGCGTTGTTATACCGCTTTTATTTCAACAAGCAAAAAAAATTCTTAGTCTCTGCTTTGCTATATTCCAAGTGGCCAACGGGTAAAGCTAAAAATTTAGCAAGAGATGAGCTGCCCATTGGAACCGGCTCGTATGATGCTGGACTTGCAATTATGCCAGAAAAAGAAATTGGAAAGTGGGACATGCGTTTTAGTGCTTTCTATATTTACCGTAGCAAGAATCCTTCTGGCATTGATCTGGGGGACGTCAAATTGTTTTCTATGAGCGCTGCTTATGATTGGTCAAGAGATTTTATTACGGAAGCTACAATTTTGTACAAAACAGCCTCTGATAATGTCAAAAATGGACAGACATTAGTTGGTTCATATTCGCGTATAAGTCAGCTAGTTTTGGGCGCACAGTACCGCATTACACGCACATTCCTTGTGCAAGCTGCTATGCCAATCACTCTTTATGCCAAAGCACCTTTTAGCTCTAAGTATGACCTGTGGCTCGGAATTTATTACCTATGGTAAAAGAGCGGCAGAACAATGTTTAAGTCATTTCATGGTTCCGAGTTAAGTCAGCGCTAATGGCTTAAAATGACGAGAGGCGGCCTGCTGGCCGCCTCTCTTTTATCTTCGATAATCTATCCTCTTAACGTTTGATAAACTTGTGAGCTAATGTCTTTTCATTGGTTCTGAGGCGAGCAAAGTAAATACCAGGTGCCAGGTCTGCTACGTTAACATTTGCATGGCCATTGATATTAAGCTTCTTAACTATACGTCCAGTATTATCGAGGATTTGCAATATACCCTGCGCTGCATTAACATACAGTACTGAGCTAACAGGGTTGGGGTAAACGATAAATTCTGCTTTTTCATTGTCATGAATACCGGTTGTTGTACTATTGTTGTAAATAACCATAGAGTCAACCTCTAATGTGTTACTTTGACCGTCAGGTTCAGTAAATACAAAAGCAAGATAAAAGTCTGATCCAAAGCTCGAAAGATCAACAGAGCCTGATTTTACCCACTGAAAGCTGTTCCCAACTGGCAATGTAAAGGTTAAATCTGTCCAGGTGTAATTATTAGGATTACCATAGCCTGGATAATCTGTAGATGCTTTGACTTTGAATTCGCTGGAAGTAGCTGCCGAATATGAAGCACTAGAGAAACTACCCATTGCATTGTCACCGCCTGTGAATTTTGGTAAAACCACCCAGGATTCTGTAACTTCTTTGGATGGATAGTTTGTAATTTTCATAAAATGATCGCTGTTATATGAGCTTGCATACCATACAGGACCAGATATGGCATATGTGTACCAACCAAGATCATGTAATGTTGATGTAGGATAATCATCAAATTTGAATGTATCAGGAGTTGTTGTTAATGCTTTGGTTGGCAATGGATTAATTGTCATAGATACAGCCGCAGAAGTAGCAAGATTATCACCACTTACTTTGCTTGCTGTCATATTAAAGGTCTCTACTGCATCATAGCTTACTGTAATAGTATCGGATGACGTTCCGGCAGCAATAGTACCGGATCCTCCTGTAAAACTCCCTGTGCCATCAGTATTAAGCTGGTATTGTGTTTCATTAGTAACATTTCCAGGATCACCATTGTCGTCAACAGCACGAACAATAACATTAAATTCCCAATTTTTATAAGTAGGGTTATCGCTTACACTGTAAATTTCAAGTTTTGTAGGGGTAATAGTTCCTGTGACAAAATCTGTTAAGTCAAATGTATAAGAAGAGCCACTTGTAGCCCAGTTATTTGTGACATCAGCTATTAAAGTTTTGTAATCATCGAATGTTGTCTCGCCACTTCTAGACCCTGTATATTCAATGTCATCTGTACTGCTTGCAAATGATAAGGCATTGGTTCCATCAGTAAGTCCAGTATTATCTAATTCGCCAGTGGCCCAACCTCCTTTAGTGTTAACAGCAAAAAGGAATGTAGTCGGAGTGTTTTCATCACTACCTAAATATACATAAAGTTGATCGCCTTTTGTACTTAAGGCAAGAGTCCCACCAGCATTCTGAACAGTACCTATGTTTGGATTTGCTGCATTATTTGTCAAATCTAATTCAACGACCTGACCAGCTGTCCAGTCCTGACTTAAAGTAAATGATTTAAAGCCTTCAGAACCTGACCAGCCAGAACCATTCCAGCTATTATCAGTCAGATAAATAACTGTTCCTGAAGCAATGTCTGTGAATGTCACTAATAGTGCTTTGTCTGGATTGTCTGAGTTCATACCAATGATGCAGACGTCTCCGGTATTTTGTGCATAGGTGAAGATACCTAATGCCAAAATAGACAAGAGTAAAAATAATTTTTTCATAGCAAAAAATTTTGGGGTTTAGTAATAGTGTAAAATAAATAAAATTTTCATAAAATTTCTATTTTTTTGTAAAAAAAAGTATGGGTTTTATGGAAAAACAGAATTTTACTTTATAGCAAAGCAGAAGGTATTGCTTTTTGTTGTCCCGTTTGCATTAGATATGGTCTTAATAACTGTTGTGTATTACACTATCGCGTATGAAGTTTGTTAACATTTGTGCCATTCTTCGGTGGTCAGGGACGCGAGGGTGGCCATGGCGCACGAAATATGGGAAAAAGAAGGCATGAACACGGGAATTATGCAGCTCTGCTACTGCTTGTCTTATATAGCCAGGCCATGGCGAGCCTTGTCGCATGGCACTCATAGGTCCTAATGTGCATATAATTTGTGCTTTGGGGTAGAGTATAGAGAGTGCATCGATGAAATGCTTGTAGGCATTGATAAAATATTCTCTGCCAGGTTTGTGATGGCCAAAGCGGCGGTGATATTGAGCGTTATTGGGCAATTTTACTAACCATGAGTCATTCTGAAAAATGTTCACAACTACGATTTGCGGTTGCCATGTGCTAAAATCCCAGTGGCGGCTGGAATCAAAAGGATCTGTACGCCAGAAAAGCTCTGGCATTATTAGCGAATCCCAGCTAACAGTCAGGCCTATTCCGCTGCGTGCTATGCAGATATAATCAGCATTCAGATTACGTGCTGTGATAGCGCCATAGGCCATGTAATTGTTCTCGTATTGTGGATTAAAACTACTGCCTCTTGGATGTTCGTTGCCCAGTCCAGCTGTAATGGAATTGCCATAAAATTCTATTACAATTTTGTTAGTATCTTCTGCTTGCAGGAAGTAGCCTTTTTTATCCGTAAAAAACTTGTATAAGACAGTCTTGCCAAATATATATTCTGTGCGTTTGAATAAAGTGATTGTGTGTGTCTGTCTTTTTAGATTGTGAGCAAGCATATATGTGTGAGTGCCTTTGTCTGGTCGCAGGACAAAGCTGGAGTCATTGTCTATAATGATTTGATAATAATTATCACCTCTTTGATCCTCCATTGTTACAAAAAGTTCTGTTCCGTTAAATTTTATAATTGTTTGTGTCCCAGGCCAGAATATAGTTGCGGTAGAATCATTTTTTATTACACGACCAATGTATATTATTCGAGAATCTGAGGCATTAATAGTAGAATATTGTGGAATAATCGTTGCACTGCAAGCAGCCAAGAGCAGTGATATTAAGGCCAGCAGTATCTTGTTCATTTTTTTCTGGTAAATATAGAAAACTTATTCCATATTATAGAGTTACGTTTTTAATAATTTTATGTAAGATATAGCAGATGTAGGGAATTTATAATGGCTTGAATATTGATAATTAATTAACAATATGGTTTAATTTGGTGTTATCGGGCAAAGGTTGGATTAATCGTTGTGGTGAATTTTTACTTGCACTTCGATAATGCCTTCTATATTTTTCAGGTTTTCTACAATATTGTGTAGTTGTTCATTAGCGCAGCTGATTTTTTCTTCGTTAGTTTCGGCAATACATTCAGGTTCTATTTCTTCATTAATGCTATCTTGATGTGCCATGATGGTCAGCATTCCTGAGACAAGTTTTTCTTTTCTGTCGATATTCATATTAATGTTTGTCAGATTCATCTCGAGACTGCTGGAAATCAGTTCTAATATATCTTTCAGAAGTCCTATTCGGTCCATTGCTTTAATAGAAATGTCGTAAGCTACTTCTTTGATTACCCATTCTACTCTGGCTATACCACTGCGAGAAACTTTGGCGAGAAATGGTAGATCAGGACAATCTTCACGATGGATAACAATATTGCCTTTTTCATCTTGTATAGCATAAGCCCTATCACCTGGAATAGGATTACAACAATCAGCAATTTTAAAGTCAAAACTACCATCTATTACTAACGGAAGATTTGAAGAGAACTCAAAATGAGATTTTTGACTGTTTCCATGGTCGCCAGAAAGGAGCTTGTTCTTTTTGAAATAATTAGTTAATTCACGACGTGCTTTTTCTGTAACTACTTTTTTTAACCATTCAATATCAGGCTTTTTGTTCATAGAGTATAGTACTTCTACTACGTCGCCGGATGTTAGTTTGTATGTCGGTGCTTTGGCGCCCATGCCTTGAATCTTAGCACCGATACAATGGAGGCCAATGTCTGTATGTATTTTAAATGCAAAATCTATTACAGTCGCGCCTTTGGGTAATTTATGTATCTCGCCCGCAGGAGTGAAAATATATATATATTCGGTATTCAATTGTTTAAGAACTCGACTAATAAATTCTGTAATGCTTTCGTCATCGGACCTTGGGAGAATGCTTTTTTTTAGTCTCTCGAAGTTTGCGCCTTTATGGGCTATTATGTCGTCTTCTTTTGATAAAATCTGTATTTCAGCTATCTGCGGAATATGTCCTATGGTCTTGGGATGATGATAAACAATGTCAAAGACTAATGCTCTGAAGCCATTAGGCTTGGGATTACGTATCCAGTCTCTCAGACTATTGGCAAGCATTGGATAATGATTAGTTATCTTCACGAAAATATTAAAAACAACATCGCTGAGATTGCGGTCCTGCAAGTCAACGACAATCCTCAGAGACTCAAAGTTATATATCTGGTCTATTGTCAAATCTTCGTTTTTCTTTAATTTCTCCCATACGCTATAATATGAGTTGCGTATCTTCTTGATAGTGAAATTATAATTTGTTTCTTGTGAGAGAATTCTATAAATGTCAATCTTAAGGTCCTCTAAAAATGATTCATAAAAAGGTTGTCTTTTCGCTATTTCATTATAAATATTTTGGTAATCGTCATGATGAAGATACTTAAAACTCAGGTCTTCCATTTCTACCTTTATGTCATACATACCAACAGCTTCAGCGAATTTGGCATAGACGTAAAGGTTTTCGGCAGATTTATCTTTTTGTTTTTCCTCAGGCATGCCTTCCATAGTTCGCATATTATGCAGGCGGTCGGCAATTTTTATGAGAATCACCCTGTATTCTTTTGATACAGAGAGTATTAATTTTTCGAAGGTTTTAAGTTTTTCGTCGATTTTACTGTTTTCGGTTTTTGCTCTGGCTTTACCACCAGCCTGCGTCATCTTAGTAACACCCCAAACAGTGAGCTCTACAGGGGCTCCAAATTCTTTTTTTATATACTCACGAGCAAAGATATCAGAGTCCTCTAATACGTCGTGAAGCAAGGCAGCTAACACGGCTATGAAATCCAGTCCCATTTCGTTTGCTACTATTAGTGCTACCTCCACGGGATGGATAATATATGGCTCTTTACTTACTTTCCTTACCTGATCCTCATGTGCCTTGAATGCCACATTATATGCTTTGCGAAGCAGTAAAATTTGATTCTCATCTAATTTGAGATCTAAATTAGATAACAGATAATTAAACATTTCCTCCTTGTATTTAGGAGTCAGAATACCAGAAAATTTTGGCCTATTTATTTTTTTATTGCTTGTCATAGTGTAATTTTACGTCCGTATTTCTATCTAATGATATTGATGTTTCTAAAAGTAAAAAAAATCCAAGCTAAAATATAAAGATAGATAATTAGTCGTGTTTTTTTGATGTAAAAAAATATTATATTTTGTTAAATATGTTTTTCTGTTTTACTATTTTTGAAAAGATGAATGCAACCTAAAACTATTTTCATAAGTCTTATCATAAAATGCTTTTAAGTGCGTTTATTCATAGGCAATCTATATTCATTAACTATATAAAATAATTTACAATGGCTGTGGGAAATAAGATAGAGTTTTTTCTATTATTAATACTATTTACTTTTGGCTTTTCTACTGTTACTTTTTCTCAAGATTCAGTTGAATGCCGCAATTTAGCTTCAAATGCTTATCAACCAAGTTATTCGGATGCTCCTAATGCAGTTTGTGCTCAGACCACTCTGGAATCGAATATTACAGGAGAAGCATGGGATGATGAGTATCAGTGGATTGTAATCTCTGGTTATGGCGTCATTGCTGATCCAACTGCAGAGAAAAAGACGGATATTGATAGCTTAGATTACGGTTGGAATGTCATTCTATGGCGTCATTTGAATTCAAGTGGAGATTTGAAATGTTGGGATACAGTAAAAATCTTTAGCGCAAAGATTTATGCAGATGCCGGTCCAGATCAAATGGATGCTTGTAGTCAGGCAACGCTAAGTGGTAGTGATCCTAATCCTGGAACTGGCACATGGACATCTGATGCTTCCCAGGTTACTTTTAGTAATGTTAATGATCCCTCAGCCACAGCTTATAATTTGCAGCCTTATGATAATCACCTTTATTGGACTATCCAAAATCAAGAAAATGGTAGCCCTGTTTGTACTGATGAAGATACTGTTGTAATAAGAAATAATACACCTTATCCTGCCGATGCTGGTACTACAGATACAACATGCTATGGAGATAGCATTCAGCTCAATGCAACTGCCCCAGGCTCTGGGGTTACTGGCAAGTGGACGCAGATACAAGGTTCTGGTGATATACAAGATTCTACATTATATAATACGTGGGTTAAAAATCTTTCGGAAGGTGTCAATAAATTCCGCTGGGAAATTTCTAATGGCACATGTACAAACTCAGATACAGTTGCTATTTATAACTATACAATCCATATCTCAGATGCTACTCCTACCACGCCTAAGTGTGATACGGGAAGTATAGCTGTTACCGTTGATGAATCATCGGACGGTGCTACAGGTTATTGGAAAATTGTGTCTTCTACTGCTACTCTCGCAAACTCAACGGCTCTTTCTACATTAGCATCGAATTTGAATACTGGTGCTAATACTTTCCTTTATGTCGCTTCATATAATGGTTGTAAAGATTCTCTGGAAGTAACAATTAATTCTGCGCGCTATGACGCTGTTGCATCTGTTAGCAATTCCTTAGTTTGTAATGATACTGCCAATTTAATTGGGAATGCACCGCCAGCAGGTGGTTCGGGATTATGGCAAGTAGTAAGCGGTTCGGGAAGTTTTTCATCTGCTACTGATACTATTACTCTTGTTACAGGCTTGACTAAAACAGACAACTCTTTTAGCTGGAAGATTACAACAGCCGAAGGGTGTGTGGATTATGATACAGTATTTGTTACTTATGGGGCTCCAGACCAGGCACAGATAGCAACAAGTGATCAGTCGATATGTAAGGACACAGTGAACCTGGCTGCCAATTCACCAAGCTATGGCAGTGGGTATTGGGCTGGCCCAAGTGGTGTAACATATACTCCGAGTTCCACTGACGAAAGCGTGACAGCCACAGGTTTAGCAGAAGGTATAAATACTTTTGTATGGCACGTGGTCAGTCCAGCTGGATGTCCTGATGCTACGGATACGGTACAGATAAATTATGTCAAAGCCGTTGCAACGGCGTCGGCAAGTCCGTCGATTGTATGTAATGATACAGTAAGCTTGGCGGGTAATGCAC
>JALWCU010000370.1 GCA_027015275.1 Bacteroidales bacterium
TGGGTGGCTGGCGTGGTTATGGTCCCACACATTCCCAGACTCTTGACAAGCTTTTGATAGGCATCGATAATATTAACCTTGTGGCGCTCAATGCCTTGATTGACCCACGGATTATTTATCAGTCCATAGCAGAGCAAACACAACCTACGATTGTTATTGAGAACAAGCTTGATTACGGCCGCAGAATCTTGGATAAGACTATTGTTAATTATGTTTTCGAAGCATCATCACATGCCTTTCCCTTTGTTCGTGTGCTTCCCCTAAGGTCAGAACCAACAATCACTATTGTAACTTACGGCGGTATGGTCAGCTTTGTCCTGGAGGCTATCGAGGAGATATTTTACCAGACAGGTGCAAAACCCGAGATTATAATTCCGACAAAAATTTATCCGCTTGATTATCTGCCTATTCTGTCTTCAGTAGAGCATACAGGTTATTTGTTTGTAGTAGAAGAAAGTTCAGTCCCGGGAGGCTTCGGCAACGAAGTGATTGCAAATATCGTTGAAAACTGCGACCGCCCTTTCACTGCCAGGAGAATAGGCGCATTGCCAGTTCCTATTGCTGCTGCTAAGAACCTTGAATACCAAATACTTCCAAGTAAAGAAAAAATTATCACAGAGATAAAAGACACTCTAAGAGAAAAACAAAACTTAAAATGAAAATAGTCCAGGAAATAAAAGTTCCACAGGAGAACGTCAACGACCAGAATGTTTATGTTGTAGAAATTTACTACAAAAATGGCGATTACGTGGAGAAAGGGGACATTTTAATAGACCTGGAAACATCCAAAGCAATCTTTTCTATCGAAGCCCAACAGGATGGTTATGTTAAATACCTGTGCAAAGAAGGTGATGAGCTGCCTGTTGGTGCAACTATTATTCAGATTTATGACCAAGATTTTACAAAAATCAAAACTTCTGATAACCAGGAGCAAATAACCAAAGAACACACAAATACCAGTGGAACTCAGTTTTCCCGTCTTGCCCAGCAGTATTTGAGAGAGCATAATATTAGCGCTGACTCATTTGCAGGTTACGATTTCGTCAATCTGGATGATGTATTGGCTAAACTCAATATAGAGCGTGTTCCTGAGGACAAAGCCGTTGAAACAATCCAAATACTTGACATTGACCAAGATAAAATAGAGCTAAGAAGTATTCCACCAGCTAAAAAACGTGAAATACAGTATCTTCAGAGTGTACAGCGAGAAAATCTCGATAGCTGGGTAGCTGTTACTGTCCAGTCCAAGGGGCTTATCGATTCGCTGTCACAATATCTCAAAATCCTCAAGCAGTCAGTGCTTCCAATAATTGTATTCGAATCTGCTCGGCTCTTGCAGAAATACCCAAGGCTAAATGCTTTTTATCATAATGGACAGATTGCATTTTACAAAGATATTAATATTGGAATAGCTCTCGACATGGGCAAAGGGCTGAAAATGGGTAAAATACCAAATGCCAACGAGCTGTCTATTTCCCAGACCGAAGGAGCAATTTATAATTTGGCTAATAAATACATAGACGATGAGCTTCAGGCTGTTGATAGTACGGACATAACTTTCTCCATAACAGACCTTTATTCAGAAGGAGTCGCCATGTTCTTTCCGCTGATAAACAAGAATAATTCGGCAATTCTGGGCATTTCCTCTTATGATGAGCAAACCGGCCGTTTTTTTCTGACTTTAACCTTTGATCACAGAGTAACTGAGGGTAGGGAAGCCGCACAATTTCTCAACGAACTAAAACAACGTATAGAAAGCTATATTATTAGCACTCAAGATATTGGTGAAGAAATTCAATGTTATAAATGCAAACTAAAATTAAAGGACGATGTCAGCGGCATTGGATTTGTCAAAGTAATGACACCACAAGGCGAAAAATATATTTGTAATAATTGTCTAAAAGGACTGTAAAATAATACATTATGGATAAGCTCGACCAAATAAAAAAAATAATCTCACAATATGTCAAACTCCCGCCGGATAATATAAACGCAAGTACAGTAATTGACAAAACCGTTATTCAAGGTTCAATCCTAATACACAGAATGTATGCAGAGCTTTCAGAAATGGGCGTCAAAGTGGATAATTATATGAATATCAAAACATTTGGCCAGCTTCTAGAGAAAATAAACATAGCGTTAGAGGCGCAAGAGGAAGTAGCACCAAAGGCAGAAAAAGAAGAAAAAACAATGCAAGCAAATTCCAGCCCCGCATCAGAGAGCAACACACAGACCAGCGTAGGTCTCAATAACAGTGTAAAAACAAGTTCTATCCTTTCAATAGGCATTGACATAGAGCAAGTTGCAAACATGCCAAAAGCCAAAGATTTTCGTGAACACGAATTTTACAAAAACAACTTCACAGACAGGGAAATTTCATACTGCCTTCTTCAGGCTGATCCAATCCAATGTTTTGCAGGAAAATTTGCTGCCAAAGAAGCAATAATAAAAGCTGATTCGGCAATGCAAAAAGAGCCACTCAAAAACATAGAAATTCTTAATACTCTTGACGGCAAGCCCCACGTCCCTGGCTATGAGATTTCTCTGAGCCATACTAAGGAATATGCTGTGGCAGTGGCGCTAAAAGTCAGTCAACACCCTCAGCTTCAGGACAATCAGATTCCTCGGGGAAAAGTAATCGTCAAAAAAACTATACCGCTGTTTTACAAGGTGCTAATTATTTCAGCCTTTCTTTTCTCAGCCTTGGCTCTTGCCCTAACTCTTTTGTGTTAAGGGAGCACATAAAAAAGGGACAGCCAAGCTTTTGCTTGGCTGTCCCCACAAGTTATGTAACACTTTGTTAGTGAACAAAATATCCGTCGCGGTCAAACTGTACTAAGCGGCCGGGCATTGCTTTGTACCTTTTGTGGCGTGCTTTGACCCTAATTTTTTCTGCTGGATAAAAGCTCTTTACGTAAGAATTCTCGTACAATTGAACCTCCATTCCTGACATTGCAGTGTATTTTTTGTCTTTCCTGGCAATTGTAACTTGAATATTATGCGCAGGCGTAAAACGCTGAACACTGCCGTCCTGGTAAAAGGAAATAGGCTTCCCTGCTGTGGCTTGGTAGCTCTTGCCGTTTGAGTCCCAGACCATTACATTGTGTGCTGGCGTGAAGGATTTTACACTTCCGTCTGGATAAAGTTCTATTGTTGCGCCTGCGCGTGCCAGATAGCTCTTGTTACTCCCATTCCATACTGCTACGTCCTCGCCTGGGATAAATGTGTGGACATTGCCATCAGCATAAAGCACAGGAGTTGTGCCTGTCTTTATAACATAAGTGTGCCCTTTGGCGTCTTTGACGGTCTTTTGGCTTGAACGGTTAATTTGTGCAAATGACTGCCCGGCCAAAAATAAAAGTCCAATGAGCAAAAATGCTAATTTTTTCATGGTTACTGAGTTTTTATAGTTTATTGAGCGTTACCATTGGTGTCTAAGTGAACAGTGGTGCCTGGCTTAACTGTGTAGCTATGTCCTCTGCTGTCCCATACTGTTATCCTAGAGTAAGGAATAAAACTTTTTACACTTCCATTGGGATAAAGTTCTACTAATGTACCAGCCTTTGCAGCGTAGCTACGGCCTTTCCCGTCCCATATTGTGATATTGTTTAATGGCATGAAGCTTTGGACTGCACCACTTTTGTAAAGGCTAACTTGTGTCAGAGATTTTGCTGCATAGCTACGTCCTTTGCCGTCCCATATTGTTATGTTATTGAAAGGAGTGAAGCTTTGCACAGCACCATTGTCGTAAAGAAATACGCGTGTCCAAGCCTTTGCAGCATGACTGCGGCCTTTGCCATCCCATATCGTAATGTTGTTATAAGGAATAAAACTTTTGACGCTTCCTGAGGGATAAAGAACAACCTGATGGTTTTTTGCAGCAGCATAGCTACGTCCTTTGCCATCCCATATCGTTATATTGTTGAAAGGCGTGAAACTCTGTATTTTATTGCCAGAATAAAAAGTAATGCTTGTTCCTGCTTTTGCACCATAGCTTCGACCTTTGCCATCATACACTGTTTGATTATGTTGCAATGTGATTTGGCTAAACGCTTGAAGGGCAATGATTAATAAACTTAAACTAAAAATGATTTTTTTCATACTATAAAATTTTAGATTTTTAGGAATATAGATTATATTTCACTAAAAGTCAATATAATTGTTATGAATGCTTATATTATCAGTATTGGGGATGAGATTTTAATGGGAAATATTGTGAATACTAACTCACAATTTCTTGCAGATAAGCTCACAAATATGGGTTTTGATGTTAGAAAAATCATTTCAGTTTCCGACGATACTGAGCAAATTTTTCGACAGTTGGATGAAAGTGCCGGTCATGCACAGTTGGTAGTATGTACTGGCGGACTTGGCCCTACGAGCGATGACAGAACAAAGTCTGTTATAGTAAAATTTTTTGAAGATAAGCTTGTGGAAGATCCGCTTGTTTTACAGGATGTTAAGAACTTTTTGATTAAACGCGGACGAGCTTTGAACGAGACCAATAGAAAACAGGCGTTAGTCCCACAAAAGGCAAAGGTCTTGCGAAACCGCATAGGTACAGCACCAGGTCTATGGCTCGAGAAAAATAATACAATTTTTATATTTTTACCCGGAGTACCACACGAAGTAATTGATTTATATACACATACCATAGAGCGTCAATTGAAAGAGTATTTTAATCTGCCCGTAATATATTTTCGTTTTGTGCATACGCTTGGCTTGCCCGAAGCAGAGCTTGCTGAAATGTTGCAAGACTTTGAATCTTCATTGCCACAGGAAGTTAGCATTGCTTATTTACCAAGTCCAGAAGACATTAAAATTAGACTTACATCCAGAGGCACTGACTTGCGGAAAATTAAAAGTCAGGTTGACTTGGCTTTGGATAATCTGATTACTATGCTAGGTGATGCGGCTTGGGGGCTGGATAATGATACTCTGCAATCTGTAGTCAAACAAATTTTCTCTTCGCAACATTTGACCCTATCAACCGCAGAGAGTTGCACAGGTGGCAATATTGCGCACACGATAACGTCGGTCTCAGGAAGTAGTGAATATTTCAAAGGAAGTGTTGTCTCCTATGCTAATGAGGTGAAGATAGGCGTCTTGGGCGTGAAAGCAGAAGATTTGTCAAGGTATGGGGCTGTTAGCCAGCAAGTCGTTGAACAGATGGCATGGGGCGTACGTGGTCTGCTGAACACGGATTTTGCTGTGGCAACTTCGGGCATAGCAGGACCCACAGGTGGCACACCGGATAAACCTGTTGGCACAACCTGGATTGCAGTTGCCACACCCAATGGCGTTGTGTCCCAGAAATTTTTATTTGGTTCAACACGTGAAGTTAACATTCGTCGGGCCACTTCTACAGCATTATTTATGCTTATCAGTCAGGTTAGAAAATTCAAAACCTGATTTTGTTTTTGCACAGTGATTAAGTAATTTTATCGCAAATTTTTAAAAATCTACTTATGAACAATATAGCTGAAGTTGGTAACAAAGGTAAAGGTGTGCGTTCGGATTGTTACATGCGTCTGGAGCTCGTGGACAGTGGCGGCATTCAAATAGACCTTCAGAGTAAAGTAAAGAAATTGTACGGCGAGAGAATAATGACCTTGCTACAAGATATTTTTAAATTTTTTGGGATTAAAAATTCCCGTTTATACGTCGAAGACAGTGGAGCTCTGGACTTTGTATTGGCAGCACGTCTCGAAGCAGCTATAAAAAAGTTAATTAACACAGACAAACAGTATCTTTTGCCTGTACTCAAACAGAACATTTATTCTACAGCCAAAGACCGTTTTCGTCTCACGCGATTATATCTGCCTGGTAATACACCAAAACTCATGCTTAATGCTGGTATCCATGGACCTAATGGAGTAATTCTTGACTTAGAAGATTCTGTTGCTCCTGACAAGAAACACGAAGCCCGTTTTGTGGTGCGAAATGCTCTTCGTAGCGTGGACTTTATGGGTGCCGAAAGAATGGTCAGAATAAACCAGGGACAAAGAGGCCTTGAAGACCTGGAATACATTGTACCACATTATGTTAATATGATACTTTTGCCAAAGGTCGAGACAGCTGAACAGGTACAAGCAGTTGAAGAAAAAATCATGAGCATAAAACGCGACTATCAGTGGGATATTTGGTATATGCCCATTATAGAAAGTGCTTTGGGTGTGGAAAATGCCTTTGCAATTGCAACAGCCTCAGAGCGTGTAGTTGCCCTGGCTATCGGGCTGGAGGATCTAACTGCTGATCTTGGGGTGCAGCGTACACTCGAAGGTTGGGAAACATTTTACCAGAGAACGCGTATTATTAATGCTGCAAAAGCGGCTGATATTCAGCCAATAGACTCTGTTTTCTCTGATGTACAGGATATGGAAGGCCTCAGACAAACTGTTTTGCGCTCTAAGGCAATGGGCTTTGAAGGTATGGGCGTTATACATCCGCGTCAGATACCTGTGATTCACAAGGCTTTTGCGCCAAGCAAGGAGGAGATAGAAAAAGCACAAAAAATTGTAGATGCCTTTAATCTTGCACAAGAAAAGGGCTTGGGCGTTGTATCGCTTGGAAGCAAAATGATTGACCCGCCAGTGGTTAAGCGAGCTTTCAATGTGCTTAAGCTTGCCAAATTGGCCCAAGAATTGGAGTGATTTTGACTAAAGCCGCTATTTCTTCCACGAAATAGCGGCTTTCTTTATTTTTATTACGTTCTTATATAGAAAACGTAAATTTATGGCAGAAATAAAAATTGATTGTTCGAAAAATCCTTTAATAATTTGTATCAGATACACTGATAATCCTGTGATTTCGCAGGATATGGTCAGTTATACTATTCACCGAGTACTGGAAATTTCAAGTGGCAAACCATTCGGAATTATGGCTAATTTTCAGAAAGTAATTTACATCGAAGAAGAGGCCAGAAAAATGTTTTCCTTTAGCCCGGATAATTTAATTGCCGTGGCTGTTGTTTTTGATTCTAAAAAACAAAATGCGTTGAAATCGATTTTCATCTCAGACGCTGAAGACGTTAAATATAGCTTTGAATTCTTTGATTCAGAAGGTGATGCAAAAAATTGGTTGTTGGAAAAACTTCCCAGCTGATTCCTTATCTTTGTTGTTTTTTTGCAAATCGCACATATCCCGATAGTTTTATGAATTGCTGTATCTTAGCTTTTAGCTAAGAGTTTC
>JALWCU010000371.1 GCA_027015275.1 Bacteroidales bacterium
ATACCTTACGTTCTGGAAGAGTATGAAGGAGCAAAGGTCGTTACAAATGCAAAATGTAAAAAAATGCTCATTGACCTGTTGCAGCTCGATGATGATGACTTTATTGTGGTTAATGATAATGACACATTAGACCTTGGCGGGAAAACACTGAAGTTCATCCTGACACCTTGGGTACATTGGCCTGAGACAATGGCGACTTACCTTGTGGAAGATCAGATTATGTTTACTTGTGATTTCTTTGGCTCGCATCGTGCTACTAACAGACTTTTTGTCGAAGATGAGCACAGCGTTCTCGAGGATGCCAAGCGGTATTATGCTGAGATTATGATGCCTTTCCGCAAGCATATTCAGAAAAATATTGATAAAATTGAGCAGCATAAGATTAAGTACATTGCACCGAGCCATGGTCCTATTTATCCCAGACCTGAATTAATAGTTGATGCGTACAAGGACTGGATTTCGGACAGAGTTGAAAATAAGGTGCTTATCCCGTATGTCTCAATGCACGAGAGCACAAAGATTATTGTAGAATTTCTGTATGATGAGCTGACAGCTCGTGGGATAAAGGCTATACCGTTTAATTTTACGCAGACTGATCTGGGCAAATATGCCATTGAGCTTGTTGATGCGGCAACAGTTGTCTTTGCTGCACCAATGGTACTTGGTGGAGCACATCCTTCGATTGTTTATGCTGCTTATCTGACTAATGCCTTGCGTCCTAAGACTAAGTTTATTGGTATTGTTGGATCTTATGGCTGGGGCGGAAAAATGGCAGACCAGCTCAAGTCATTGCTGGTTAATATGCGCTCTGAGATATTCGAACCAGTGTTGGTCAAGGGCGTTCCCAAAGAAGCAGATATTGAGCGCTTGATTGATCTGGCAGATCTAATAGCCGAGAGACATAAATCACTTGAGTAATAGCTATTTGTAGCTGCCTTGTAGCGAAAGGCATGTTACTATGACGAATAAAAAGACCACCGCCGAAACAGCGGTGGTCTTTTGGTTTGTGGAAATGCGCTAAGTATCAGGTTTAGGCAGACTTGGCACTATGGAAGCAATGAAGCCACTGTAAGTGTGATAAGCCGGTTCGAGTCAGTATTGTGATGTGCTAAATTTTAGGCGTTTAGCTGGTATATAAACTGGGGAATGTTATTTTTTCTGCTTCTTTGTTTTTTCGCGAATCTCGTCCCATTGCTCGGGAGTAACCATTTCCAGCCAGTTGAATTGTCCAGCCCCAGCCAGCCATTCGCCGCCGTCAATGGTTATGACTTCGCCGTGGATATAGCCGCTAAAGTCTGACATAAGGTAGGAAGCGAGATTTGCCAGTTCGCTGTGTTCGCCCACTCTTTTCAGTGGTATGCGATTAATAAGTTTTTGTTCCATTCTGGGGTCTGGAAGTAGTCTTTCCCAAGCGCCTGGAGTGGGGAAAGGTCCGGGTGCAATGGCATTGATACGTATTCCGTACTTACCCCATTCTGCTGCCAAGCTACGAGTGAGGTTCATCACGCCTGCTTTGCTCACAGCCGAAGGGACTACATAGCCGCTGCCTGTGAAGGCATAAGTTGTTACAATATTGATTATTGTGCCTTTGATGTGTTTTTCTATCCAGTATTTGCCCATTGCCAATGTCCAGTAATATGAACCGCGAAGGACTATGTCCACTACTGTATCAAAGGCTTTGGGGCTGAGACGCTCTGTTGGTGAAATGAAATTTCCCGCAGCATTGTTAATCAGTCCATTGACCTGTCCGAATTGTTCTATTGCTGCACCCAGAACACGTTCTATGTCTTGGTAATTGCGTACGTCCCCAGCTATTGGTAATACTGGATTGCCTGTTTTATCAGAGATTTCTTTGGCTGTCTGGTCCAGTACATCCTGTTTGCGACTTGTGATTATTATTTTAGCACCCAGCTCGCTCATTCTTGTTGCCATTGATTTGCCAAGGCCAGTGCCGCCACCTGTGATAATGATAATTTTCTCTTTTAGAAGGTCTGTTTTGAACATTGTTGCTGTGTTTATGGTTTATGTTTTTATGCAAATTTAGTTATTCTCTCTGGGTTTGTCATATTAGCCCTGTGTCAATTGATTTTGTTCGAGCATTTGTGTCAGTTTTTCAATGTTTCCGGACAAGATTTGTAGCAGCTCTTCCTTAGTATCTTGATTAAGACTCGAGAGGCTATTAAGCTTTGTAATGAATGGTTCGATGATTTGTTGGTCCAGTATTTTTCTAAGATTCTGTCTGACAGATACTTCTATTGTTCCGATATGCGAAAAGTTTTTGTAGAAAGAATCGTTAAGGCTGCTGGCGTCCATAAT
>JALWCU010000372.1 GCA_027015275.1 Bacteroidales bacterium
TGGGTATGACTATCGTGTAAACCCGTCGTTCAATTTCCACAGCTATTATTACCGCTTGGTAATGAACAATGTACCTTCGTTCTTCATGGAAAAATACCTTGACAATCCATTAAATTATTATTATCACGCAGATATGATGTTGCAGCAATTACAGCGGGATATTGGGTATTCTAACCAATTTTCGATTTTTCTCTGGGAAAAATTTAGCAATCGCATGTATCAAACTACTGTATTGGGAAGTAGACCCACGACAAAGATGCAGGCACAGATGATGCCCTACCCTGCTGGTTTCTTTATCTTTGATGCTACATCATGGTATCGTCTGGCTAAGGATCTGATAAAAGACCCAGCCTTTGGCAAAGAACTTAAGAAGTTTGCAGGCGTTATGCCAATTATTAACCAATTGAGGAACAAAAATAAAGATACACTGGAACTTGCAAAAGCTCTTTTCCGCTGGGTTAGAGATTATATCAAATGGAATGGCAAATATGATTTTTTGGTCTCACGTCATTTAAACAAGGTTTTATACACACGAGAAGGCAACAGTGCTGACAAGAACATGCTCTTGGTTTACATGTTGCGTCGCGCTGGTATTCAGTCATATCCTGTTATCATCCGTACAGTGGACAAGGGACATCTCGTTACTGACCTTGCTGCTTTTTACCAGTTTAATAATGTCTTAGCTTCGGCTGTCATAAACAATCGCATGATATTGTTTGATGCTACGGGCAAACATCCCTGGTTTGTTCTACCACAAAACGACATGAACCAGGTCGGATTCTTAGTGAATAAAGATTCATCATATTTTGTGCAAATTGTCCATCCGATTAAACCACAAAAAATTTATTCCTTAACTGGTTCGATTAATGACCAGCAACAGCTAACAGGAGACATGACTTATGCACTCACTGGACTATACACACTTGATTCCACGCTTCGACAGCCAGCTATGAACGGACAAGTTGTATCTCTGGTACCTGGGGAAATTGAAGCAGATAGCAGCATCATGAAAAAACATTATTCGTTTGTTGCTGATAGTGTTGTATTGGCTAATGATACAGCCTTTATCATAAGGCCATTTATAATGTTCAATGATTTTCACAATATCTTTGACTCATACTCACGTGCCTTGCCAGTTTATCTGGGCCATAGGTGGGCATGGGCATATCAAATAACAATCAACCTGCCGCAGCGGCTGAAAAAACTAAACTATGCACCTATCAAAAAGTCAATCAGTGGTGTAAAGCTCGTTCTTACAACGCAGATAAAAAAGCGTCAGGTCATTATCACGCTTTACTTCAATGCGGATAGATATTATTTTGACACAAAGGAATTTGAGAGTCTGTATAATCTCTTTGACTTTTTCACAAACTTGCGTAATGCAAAAATCATTGTTAACAAGGCTTGATCGTTCTTTTCATTTACCTGCAAATCATGCTTGCCAACAGTCCAAGGCAGGCATCTGTAATAGAAAGTCCCGCTGGCTCTGGGTCAGCGGGACTTTTAAATTTACACTTACTCAGCTCTATCACTAAGCATGAATTGTTTTAAACCAAATTCGTAAATAATGAACTTAATTTTTAGAAGAAGCGTGTACGATAGTCATCAACTTTATAGTCACGCATCATCATCGTAAATAGTTCGCTATTAATCATACCACGAAGCCCCTGCGTAAGGCTTTTCTGCGTAGGTAGAAGCTCTGCCTGCGTCGGCTCTGGTGGTACAGTTATAGACGTTGCCTGGAGTAGATAAACAGCTCCTTTACCTTTTATCGGACCAAATACGTGATTGAGCTTGAGTACGTCGAGTGCCCCAAAGATTGCAGGTTCATAACCTATTCCATTAATTGCATAAGAGCTGAAGGGAACGTTAGTTGCCTTAGTAGCAGGCTGACCAACAGCTTTTGCAAAGGCATCAATGGAATTTGTGGGTATGTTCTTCTGCTTAATCAGGTTAAGGATGTAATCGCCTTTTTTCTGATTCAAAAGTACCTGACGTATATATTCCTTGACCTGATCCAATGGTGCATAGCCTTTAGGACGTATTCTTATGAGCTTGGCAACAACGTAGGTTTCACCAAGATCAAAGACATTAGAGACTTCGCCTAGCTTGGCTTTATATGCCCAATGAACAATATCACGCGGCGATGTCAGTCCTGGTATTGTGAAAGTACCCTTTGTTAGGTTACTTGCTATACGTGGAAAATATCCTTTCTGACGTGCTAATTTTTCAAAGTCCCCAGGTTGTTTGATACTCGAACGGAATAGAGCTGCTTCGCGGTAAACCTGATCATAAGTTTTCTGAGACGGCAAAATCTGTAGTTTCAAGAAAGCTATCTTAACCTTGGGTTCAAACGAACGCTGGTCTGTTATCTCAACAATATGCACACCGTATTGTGATGTTACAGTGTCCATGTAGCCTACTTTGTGTGTAAAGACAAAATCATTAATCTCTGGGACCATCTGGCCTTCGGTAACATTCTCATATTTTCCACCATTAGGTATCGACGCTTTATCATCTGAATATGCACTGACTACTGCTTCGAACTTAACACCTTTTTTAATCTGCTGCATCAGACTATCAGCAATTTCTTTAGCACGATCCAGGGTTTTTACTTTCGGATCGCTTGGTGAAATCAAAATATGGCGGAAGCTTACTGTATCTGGCCTTACCTGACGGTCCAGCAAACGTGCTACTACATAATAACCATTCTCTATATAAGGCCCGTAAACAGTGCCGATTGGTGCTACAAAGAAAAGGCTATCCAATGGTGGTGTCAGATCTTTTTTAGTGTAATAACGGTCTTGGAACTGCTCATCACCATTGATATTAACGTATTCGACAGGGTCTTGTGTCTTTTCAAATTCTGATTTAAGCTGTGTTATCTTATCAAGAACCTTTGTACTATCATCATGACTTGGCTTAACATTGAATGTTATATACATAATCTGACGCGTCTCTACTGACTGATAGAAATGTTCTTTATATTTTTCGTAATAATCATTAATCTCTGAGTTAGTAACATCTATCAGGCTGTCAGAAATCTTCTTATATGGATAATATGCAATGTCCAAGTCATAAATTTTCGAGCGTTCGTAATAATTTTCTTTTGCATCGTTAGTCGTGGCCATCATTGCCTTGGACAGAAGATTAGAGTATTTTTCACTCAGACGCTGAATCTTGAGATTTTTTTCAATGTAAATCCAAAACTTTTCGAGCTTGGGGTCACGATTAAGATTCATCAAGACCTGACGAGCAAAATTACGGTCAAACCGCCCTGTCTTGGGATTAACGAAAATCTGCATAACAATCGGAGATGGATGGTCACCCAGTACCATGTCATAAAGCTCATCTGGAGTAACCACAACGCCATCCTTTTCTGTTAGTTGCTCGAGTAATTTACTGGTAATCAGCTGCTGCCATACTTGCGTACGGATACTAATCATTGTCTGGTCATCCACACCTTGCTGCCCACGCATTGTTTTGTAATAATCAACAGCTTCGTCTATTGCCCTTTGATAATCTTGATACATTATAGGTTTGCCATTTACTTCTGCTATGTAAAAACGTTTGTTCCCCCACAGGGCCCGGCCAGAACGAAGCATATCACCGAGAATAAACAGAAGTAATGCTAAACCAATGATTATAGCAACTAATTTTCCTTTATCGCGGAGTTTTTGTAGTATAGCCATTTTCTTGAAAATTTAAAAATTTCTAAATCTGGAAATTAATTAAAAACCATAATGAGGTTCATCTGAAGCCGAAAGTTTTCTGCGACCTTTCTTGCGACGGCGTGACAAAACTTTACGTCCGTTTTTTGTACTCATACGTGCTCTGAAACCATGTGAACGACGACGTCTCGTTGTAGATGGCTGGTATGTTCTCTTCATTGTATTATTATTTTTTGGTTTGTTACATTATCTTTGCCAATAACGGCAAGCAAAAATAGAATTTTTTATATTTTTCTCAAAAAGTATTTATGCAAATCTTTATTAAACAAGCTGATTATGGCCCAAAAACCAAAATCTATACTCTTCAACGATGAGAGTTTCGAGAATCTGATGCAAAACAGAATTTATAAGATACTGCTAATTTGCAGCACTTATGACGCCTTTATCCTCGAGGAAGACGGACGCATCGATGAACAAATTTTTAACGAATACGTAGAGTTAAATCTGCGTTATCCACCACATTTTATACAAGTCTCCTCGGGTGAAGAAGCACTCAGTACACTCAGGGAACAGGACATTGACTTGATTATCAATATGCTTAGTATCGTGGACATGGACCCATTGGAGCTTAATAAGACAATAAAACGATATTATCCTACGATCCCTATTGTGCTACTGACACCCTTCTCTCGCGAAGTAAACATCCGCTTGCAAGACAGGAAAAACAAACACTTTGATTATTTCTTCAGCTGGCTGGGAAATAGTGAGCTTTTGCTCGCCATAATCAAGATTCTCGAGGATAGAATAAACGTGGATTATGACACAAAGCTTGGTGTACAGATTATTTTGCTTGTCGAAGATTCCGTGCGTTTCTATTCCAGTTATCTTCCTGTGCTGTACAAGCTAATATTTGATCAAGCGGAAAAATTCTCTTCAGAGGCTCTCAACGAGCACCAGCGAACAATACGAAAACGTGCCAGAGCCAAAATACTTCTTGCCCGCAACTACGAAGAAGCAATTAAATATTATGAAAAGTTCAAAGACAATCTCATTGGCATTATAAGCGATGTAAGCTTTCCGCGCAAGGGACAACTTGTTGAATTGGCCGGAATAGAGCTAACAAAATATATTCTTTCTCAAAAACCTTTTATGCCTCTTTTGTTGCAATCATCTAATGAGAAATTTCGTCCCTTTGCTTATGAGCTTGGCGTGGGATTTATTAACAAACAGTCCAAAAAACTGCTGCATGAACTTAAAAAGTTTGTGCGCAAGGAGTTTGCCTTTGGTGATTTTGTATTTTATGACCCTGATACTCACAAAGAAGTTATGCGTATCTCAGATCTCAAGACCCTGCAAGAGAAGATTTACCAAATACCAGATAATGCGCTCAAGTATCATTTGCTTCGCCACGGATTTTCTAAATGGTTAAAAGCAAGGGCACTGTTCGCACTCGGAGAGTTTTTGAGCCGTTTTGATTTTGAAGAATTTAAAGACCTGCAAGAGATACGAGACTTCATTTTCTTTACTATTGACGAATTCCGCCAGTCCAAAAGCCGCGGTGTCATAGCACAAATGGACTTGGATAAATATGACAAGTACGTACCTTTTGCTCGCATTGGTACAGGCTCAATGGGTGGCAAGGCCCGCGGATTGGCATTTCTCAATCTCATGGTCAAACGCAACCCTCAGCTCAATTCCTTTGAAAAAGTACGGGTAAGAGTGCCCAGAACAGTTGTCCTGACGACCGAAGCTTTTACCAGATTCATGGAAATCAATAACTTATACGAAGTGGCTCTTGGGGAAATCCAGGACGAGCAGATTTTACAAGCCTTTAATAAAGCGCGATTCCCTGACGAATTTATACCATATATTCTCAAATTTCTCGAAACAACCGACCAGCCAATAGCCATCAGATCTTCAAGCCTTTTGGAAGACTCTTATTACCAGCCATTTGCAGGGGTTTATTCTACTTATATGGTGCCCAATCCGAGTGGCGAGAAGACTCAGACTCTCGAGTCGGTTATCCGGGCTATAAAATGCGTTTATGCTTCGGTCTATTTCCGTGAAAGTAAGGCATATATGCAGGCTACTCAAAATGTCATCGATGAGGAGCAAATGGCAATTGTATTACAGGAAATAATTGGGCATCAATATGATAAATACTTTTATCCATTAATTTCAGGAGTTGCCCGTAGTATAAATTATTATCCTGTTGGTGATGAGAAACCCGAGGAAGGTATTGTTAACCTCGCTTTTGGACTGGGCAAACAAATAGTAGAAGGCGAGATGAGCTTGCGTTTCTCTCCAGCACATCCTGAGAAAATTCTTCAGCTAAATGAGCCCAAATCAGCTCTGCGACTTACCCAGAAGACCTTTTACGCCCTAAACATGGATATGAAAAGCTTCGAACCCACAGCAGACGACAACATTACTCTCAAGAAGCTCAGGCTATCCGAGGCAAAAAAGCATGGCACACTAAAACATGTTGCATCTGTCTATGACTTTGAAAACGACATGCTGCGTGACGGTCAGCATTATGAAGGAAAACCTGTTATTACATTTGCTAATTTTCTCAAATACAAGACCTATCCTCTCGCTCAAGTAATATCTTCTGTTTTACAAGTAGGAGTTAAAGAAATGAACCTACCTGTGGAAATAGAATTTGCCGCAGACTTTGGTGGCACAGATAACAAAAGGTTGACTCTGTGGCTATTACAGATACGCCCTACCATTGACCCCAATCAGTCCTTAGACGAAAACCTGTGCAAAGTGGACATGAACAAGCTAATCGTATATTCTGAATCAGCCTTGGGCCATGGCGTTATCAAGAACCTACACGATTTAATATATATAAAGCCACAAAATTTTGATCCTGCCAAAAATCCAGACCTGGCAGAACAGATAAGCAAAATAAATCAGCAAATGTTGGAGCAAGGTAGAAACTACATTCTCATCGGTCCAGGTCGCTGGGGCTCACGTGATCCATGGCTGGGTATCCCAGTAAAATGGGCTGACATATCAGCTGCTCGTGTGATTGTCGAAGCAGGATTGCAGAACTACCAGATAGAGCCAAGCCAGGGTACGCACTTTTTCCACAACATAACTGCCTTCAAAGTTGGGTATTTTACTGTCAATGATTTTCGCGGGGACGGATATTATAATGTTAACTTTCTGAGTAAATTGCCCGCATACTACGAAAATACTTATCTCAGGCACATAAGACTTGATAAGCCTTTTGTGGTAAAAATAGATGGCAAAAAACGTATTGGCGTGATTTACAAGCCTGGGCAAAAAGAGCAAAAAAAATAATGCTCTCTTATGCTCACGGATAAAGCAAAACGCCTTTTCTCTCTGGTACATTGATAGATAGGTTTGAGCTGAATTTAATGTTTGGCATAAATTTCATGTTCAATGATTTGTTTTTT
>JALWCU010000373.1 GCA_027015275.1 Bacteroidales bacterium
TCTTTTGGCTCAGGAAGAACTTTATGAAAAGGTCGAGAAAAATCGCAAAAAAATTAATGGAAATAAAATTTTGCTCTGGGTTATTTTAATTATTAACTTATTGTTCTATAGTTCAATTACTTATGTGTTTTTCCACATGTTTTCTGATTTTTTCCAGACAATAATGAAGTAATCTATGCAAGAATGTGCGTAAGTTTCTTCGTATCAGGGCGTCCGAAAGGACGCCTTTTTTTGTGGCAGGAAATGGAACTATTTTTATGACAATTTGTCAGTTTAGTGTGATTTGTAAAGTATTGGTAATCAAGCGATAGAAAATACTGATTTTTGGGGCAAAGATTTTGATAAATAAGGGCGACAAACAAAAAAGGAGGTAAAAAGCTATGAAATTAGATAACTTTACAATAAAAGCCCAAGATGCAATACAACATGCTTTCACAATAGCCCAAGGCTTTGGTCATCAGGCTATAGAAAATGGCCATATACTGAAAGCAGTTTTTGAGACCGACGAGAATGTGCCGACTTTCCTGCTCAAAAAGCTGGGAGTCAATGTCGAAAATTTCAAGCGCATTCTCGATAGCATTATTCAGTCTTATCCCAGGGTAGAAGGAGGTGAGCCTTACCTGTCTAATACTGCTTCTTTTGCCCTGCGTGAGGCTATTAATAAGTCCAAGGAAGCAGGCGATGAATATGCTTCTTTGGAGTACGTTATCCTTGGAATCTTACGCAGTGGCGACCAGGTAGCACAGGCATTGAAAGATGCAGGCGTTACCGAAAAAGAGCTGCTTGCGGCTATTGCTGATTTGCGCAAAGGACAAAAGGTTACTTCGCAGACAGCCGAAGAGACATATCAGTCTTTGAATAAGTATGCAATAAATCTGAATGAGCAAGCGCAAAAAGGTAAGCTTGACCCTGTCATTGGCCGTGATGAGGAGATACGTCGTGTTTTGCAAATCCTTTCGAGGCGAACAAAGAACAATCCTGTTTTGGTGGGTGATCCTGGTGTTGGTAAAACAGCGATTGTCGAAGGAATCGCACAGCGCATTGTCAAAGGCGAAGTTCCCGAAAATCTTAAGACAAAAGTCATTTATGCACTGGATATGGGCGCTTTGATAGCTGGCGCCAAGTATCAGGGCGAATTCGAGGAACGTCTCAAGTCCGTGGTACGTGAAGTTGTGGAATCGGACGGAGAGATTATCCTGTTTATTGACGAGATACATACACTCGTGGGTGCAGGCCGATCACAGGGAGCTATGGATGCTGCAAATATCCTTAAGCCTGCTCTTGCGCGTGGGGAGCTGCGTGCTATCGGTGCCACGACACTAAACGAATTCCAGAAATATTTCGAAAAAGACAAGGCTCTGGAGCGCCGTTTCCAGAAAGTCATGGTAGATGAGCCAGACCGTGCTTCTGCAATTGCCATCATGCGAGGGCTCAAAGAGCGCTACGAAAATCATCACAAGGTACGTATTACAGACGATGCGATTATTGGTGCGGTTGACTTGAGCATACGTTATATTACAGACCGTTATCTTCCAGACAAGGCTATAGATTTGATTGATGAAGCAGCAGCAAAATTGCGTTTGGAAATGGATTCTGTTCCTGCACCTATTGATGAGCTTGATAGTCAGATACGTCAGTTGGAGATAGAACGTGCAGCTCTTATCAAAGACAAACACAGCGACCGTCTCAAGACTATTGAAGAGAAAATAGCAGAGCTTAAAGAACAACGAGCAGCACTCGAGGCTAAGTGGCGTAATGAGAAGGAAATTCTTACTAAGATTCAGAAACTTAAGGAGGATATTGAGAAGTTTAAATTCGAAGCAGATAAAGCTGAAAGAGAGGGTAATTTCAATTATGTGGCTGAACTGCGCTATGGGCGTATCCCACAGGCAGAGAAAGAAATAGAGCAATTGCAAAAAGAGCTTAAGTCAATACAAGGCGACAATCCATTGATAAGTGAAGAAGTTGATTACGAAGACATCGCAGAGGTGGTTAGCCGCTGGACAGGTATTCCAGTAGCTAAGCTCATGCAGACAGAAAAGGACAAGCTACTTCATCTGGAGGATGTTCTTCATCGCAGGGTAGTAGGTCAGGATGATGCTATCCGTGCCGTGGCTGATGCTGTGCGTCGTAGTCGTGCGGGATTGGCTGATCAGAACCGTCCGCTTGGTTCGTTCATATTCCTTGGTTCAACAGGTGTAGGTAAAACCGAGCTTGCAAAGGCATTAGCCGAAGCATTATTTGACGACGAAAAAGCAATGATTCGTATAGACATGTCCGAATACCAGGAGCGTCATAGTGTATCACGTCTCATTGGTGCGCCCCCGGGATATGTGGGATACGAAGAAGGCGGACAATTGACTGAGGCTGTTAGACGTAGGCCTTATTCAGTCATTCTGCTTGACGAGATAGAGAAAGCTCATAAAGACGTGTTTAACATACTCTTGCAGGTATTGGACGATGGTCGTCTGACGGACAACAAAGGTCGTACTGTGGACTTTAAGAACACAATAATAATAATGACATCAAATCTGGGGTCTCATCTCATTCTCGAAGCAATCAAGCGTCTGCGTGATGACAATCGCCAGGAGGTACTTGATGAGACTGAGGAGCGTGTATTAGACTTGCTTAAAGGTACTTTGCCACCAGAATTTATCAACCGTGTGGATGAGATAATAATGTTCAAGCCATTGACACGTGAGCAGGTTAGAGAAATAGTAAAATTGCAGTTCGACCGTATCAGACAGCTTTTAATGGAGCAGAATATCCAGGCACAGATGAGCGAAGAGGCAATTGACTGGGTAGCAAGCGTTGGCTATGATCCTGTTTTTGGTGCACGACCTATAAGGCGTGTAATGCAGCGTGAAGTGCTTAACGAGTTGGCTAAGAAGTTAATAGCCGACGAAGTGGACCGCACAAAGCCAATAATTATAGATGTCCAGGGCGATCATCTTTCTTTCAAGAACTAAGCACACATCGTTAGCACCAAAGAGGCTATCCCTTGCGGGGTAGCCTTTTTTTTATCACACACCGTAGCGGTTGATTATAGAGAAACCGCACTCACGCAAATGATTTTTACTAATGCCGTCAGGCATGAACTATTATTAACCCCGCAAGGCATTACGGGGGAGTTCAGAGACTAACCACAGCGACGACAAACAGCTTCGCTGCATCGCGAGCCCGCCAGACCGCTCTTAGCGGTCGGCGGGTAAGGGGGGAGTCTAACTATAGCGGCTACTAACAAGCATCGTCGCCTTGCGCCGAGTCGGTGTCATCGCATCGTCGCCTTGCGCCGAGCCGGTGTCATCGCATGACCGCCTTGCGCCGAGTCGGTGTCATCGCATGACCGCCTTGCGCCGAGCCGGTGTCATCGCATGACCGACTTGCGCCGAGTCGGAGTGCTCGCAGCACCGGTCGGCGGGTGTAGGGGCGAGCAGCCACTAAGTCAGAGACTAACCGCAGCGACGACTACAAGCATCGCTGATTATGTATTTTTTTCATATCTTTAAAATCAAAAAGCTATGATGTTAGGTGGATTTTTCTGGTTATTGCTCTTTAGTGGATTCTTTTTGTATTGGGCATTGGATGCGTTTATCTTGCAGCTCAGCTCGCAGCTGATCATTAGGTCCAAGCCACGTTATTGGGATGCTGTGGGTATCACAGGATTGGTGTATGTGATAGAGGCTGTTGTCGGAGTGGTCTCGGTATTTTTGTCAATGGCGCTTGTGGGGCGTATGTCCATGGGAGAGCTTATGCACGTTGATATTAGTTCGTGGTTTAGCTTTGTGCCGTGGGTGGTTGTGTTTTTCTTGATAAGCACATTATTGTTTGCCTTGATTATTGGCTGGCTCTATGGCAAGATGTTGAAGGATGCCCAGGGGCAAGAGATTAGATTATGGAAAGGTATAGTTGTTTTCCTGGTGCAGTTTGTCATAACACGTTTTATTATTTCGATTTTTGCACTGGGACGTCTGTTGTGGATGGGCGCAATGTGATACCATGATTGGTGTTTTTTTCTGAAAATTGATTTTTGCCTTTGTAAAAAATCATTATTTTTCGAACAAAAACTTTGTTATGCAACTTCTTGACGGTAAGAAACTGGCAGCAGAAATAAAAGCCGAGATAAAAGCAGAGGTAGAGGAGCTATTGCGTCAGGGGCGGCGTGCGCCTGCTTTGGCAGTAATAATGGTAGGTAATAATCCTGCTTCTGCCACGTATGTCCGCAACAAGATTCGTTCGTGTGAGCAGGTGGGTTTCCGCTCAGTGGACAGGCACTTGCCTGAGGACATCACGCAGGAGCAGCTTCTTGGGGTTGTAGATGAGCTGAACAGAGACCCTGAGATTGACGGTTTTATTGTGCAGCTGCCTTTGCCTGAGCATCTGGATGAGCAGCTTATCATCGAGCATATTAGACCGGAGAAAGATGTGGATGGTTTTCATCCAATGAATATTGGTCGTACCTTGCTGGGGTTGCCTGCTTTTAATCCTGCCACACCCAGGGGCATTGTGGATATGTTGCAGCGCTATGGAATTGAGACCAGCGGTAAGCATGTTGTCATTGTAGGCCGTAGTAATATTGTAGGTAAACCATTGGCTGCCATGCTGGTACAGAAGGCAGAGGGAGCTAATGCTACGGTTACGGTTTGTCATAGCCGCACAAAAAATTTGTCAGAGATTACGCTTCAGGCTGATATTCTGGTAGCAGCTATTGGTAGGCCCAGGTTTATCACGGCTGATATGGTCAAGCAAGGTGCTGTTGTGGTTGATGTTGGAATTAATTCTGTGCCAGATAGTTCGCGTAAATCAGGTTATCGTCTCGTGGGTGATGTTGATTTCGAAGCTGTCAGTGAGAAAGCTTCGTGGATTTCGCCTGTGCCTGGTGGGGTAGGGCAGATGACTGTTGTGTCTTTGCTCGAGAATACATTATTGGCATACAAAAAACAGATTTATAAGTAATGGTAGAAGATACTTTGATTGAAATAATCAACGAAGAGCGCAAGAGCCTTAGGCTTTATTATTTTTGGCAGTTGCTATGGGCAAGTGTTTTTCTCTTGCTCGTGTTTGTCAGCTCGATATTTTTTGGAATTCATAGCAAGAGTTTTTGGATTTACATTATTATTCCTTTGATTGTGATTGGTGGTTTCTGGGCTTTCGTCCAGTCCACTAAGGATAGTGTGAAAGTGCGTTTTAATCAGCGAGTTATAAAGGTCATTGTAGAGCGCCATTTTTCCGACTTTCATTTTTATCCTATTTATACGCTCAAGAAGCAGGATTTTGAAAGTTCTCTCATTCTCAGGGATGTTTTTCGTATGTATTCACGTAATGCTCTGAGTGGTGAGATAGAAGATTTGCCCATGGTCATGTGTCATATAAAGATTGACAAGAATACTGACCGTGGCGTTATTACAGCTTTTTCGGGTGTTTATGTTTCGGTTAATATAGATTTTAGTTTACCAGAGTTTGGTATTTATCCCAAAGATGTGGACACCGAGTTTGTTGTGAACGAAAAGGGCTTGCATAAGATAAAAACCAAGCTCGATAACGAATTTCAGGTCTTGGCAGATAGTCCGGATATACAGGAACTTATAGACCGTATTGGTCCGCATGTACTAAAGTATTCGCATATCTGTGCTGCACCGTCTAATTTTTATTTGACTACGTTTAATCATCGTCTCAGTATTGCTTTTCTGCATGGTAGGGACTTAATGGAGTTTTCTTTGAGTGAGCCTGCCCAGGCAGAGCAAGTGGAAGAGCAGATAAAACGCTTGGAGCAATGCCTGGATTTTGTACACAAGTTGGTTCTTAGTCTAAGTGAAAATAGTGATTAACAGTAGGTTAGTTTATTTTGTCTAAGGTAACTATACGGTTGATTTTTTTGTGAAAGATTGCCACTACGCCAAAATGTGGGTAAAGCTCAATGGGCAGTGTTTCTTTTGTTGTGATTTCATTGTCTATTCGGCTGCCGTCCGTGTTTTCTACCCATGAGTCTTGTTTTTCGATGATTAGGGCAAAGTGGTCCCCACGGAAAACGCCGGTTCCTTCCCATGTCTCGCCCATACGTCCAAAGCCCCCGACGGTTGTCATTGTGAAAATAAATCTGAGCTGTTCATCTGTGTTCTTTTCCAGATCCAGAAAAAATTCATTACCAAAACCTGTATCAGGGTCTATTTCTTTTTTTTCGTATTTACCGACTATTTGTTCGATTATTTCTTTTGTCATGATTCTTTGTTTTTGTTAAAAAAATAGTAAAGAGCCAGCTGATAAGACATCAATCCAAAGCCAGAAATTGTGCCCTTGCATGCAGGAGCGATGACAGACCTGCGGCGAAACTCTTCTCGTGCAAAAATATTTGAGATGTGAACTTCTATCACTGGTATTTCTATTGCCTTGATAGCATCATGCAGAGCTAGAGAATAATGTGTATAAGCGCCAGCGTTTAGGATTATTCCATCGATTTTCTCATCCTTTGCTTTATGCAGCTGGTCAATTAGTTTTCCTTCGCTATTTGACTGATAATAAAATATTTCCATGTCCGAAAACTGTTGTTTCAGCCTTTGCAAGAACCCTTCAAAAGTCTCAGTGCCGTATATGTCTGTTTCTCTCTGACCGAGTAAGTTCAAGTTTGGCCCGTTGATTATCAAAATTTTCACAGAAAAATAGTTTAAAAATTTGTTTTGTGCTAATTTCTTGCAGACATTTTTACTGCGCTCTGAATGAGTTGCTCAAAAGCCATGAACAAAGATATAAAGTTTTGTTGACAAAAGTATGTTAAATATGGTATTGTTAAGTAATAAAAATTCTGTATTTTCTGTCTAAAAATTTTGGTCAAACAAACAATTAGTTTTATGTCTAAACGTCTTATTTTCAGTTTAATCATTATTTTTACGTTTATCCATGTCCACGGACAGATAATTTATGAGTCTGGTTTTCCCACAGGTCTGAGTACAAAGCAGGAGCTAAGAGCCTTGCCCCACATAACGACAAGTGTTTTTTCGCCTTCTGATCTAAAGCCCAAGGCGCAATGCAAAGGCTGCAAGGTAATGCCAATTGGCAAGGTCTT